>JBCCNM010000043.1:0-22110 GCA_039025835.1 Pseudomonadota bacterium
CTTCAAAATACATGTCGACGAGTTCGCGAGCTTCACGCTTGTTCAAACCAAGCTCGTTAAACAGCGATTCCGCCATGTCTGCTTTGGTCAGTGCCATGAATCTAATCTCTCAATTCAGCTGCGTGTTCTTGTTGCAGTTTTTGCACTGCCAGAGCTGTTGCGGAGTCCGCGTCGTCGTCAGTTAGAGTGCGTGATGTTTCCTGCAAAATCAAGCCAATTGCGACGCTTTTTAGCCCGGGTTCTATTCCTTCGCCCCGGTAAATGTCAAAAATTCTGACACTCCTGATCAGCGCCGGAGAAGACGACTGTACCGTGTTGATCAACTCGGCAACCGGCAGTTTCTCATCGACGACAATCGCCAGGTCACGTCGGATCGCCGGGAAGCGGGAGATCGTCTCCGCGGTAGGTGCTGTCGACGCAAAGGCTTGATCAGCATCCAGCTCAAAAGCGAAAGCCGATCCTTTCAGGCCCAGCGTCTTCGCAACGCCGGGGTGCAGCTTGCCGACCACACCCACCTGCTCGTCGCCGACGCGGATGGCCGCGGTCTGCCCGGGCTGCAACGCTGGATGATCAGCCGCTGAGAAGCTGAAAGACTCCCCCTGTCCGGTAAGCCCCAGCACCGCTTCGAGATCGGACTTTATGTCAAAGAAATCCACGCCTTCGCTTCGGCCGGACCACTGCTCCGGCAGACGAGACCCTGCCACGACGCCGGCGACTCGCAGCACCTCAGTCGGCGCGTCGTCACTGCCGTGAAACGACTTGCCTACCTCGAAGAGACGGACACGATCCTGCTGTCGCGCGAGGTTGGCGACCACGGCCTGCATCAGGCCGGGCAACAGAGACGCACGCATCACCGACATCTCCGAGGAAATCGGGTTGGCGAGCTCCAGTTTGGAAACTTTGCCGGAGAACAAGGCATCCAGCTCGGCATCAACGAAGCTGTAGGTGATGGCTTCCTGATAATCGCGGGCCACCAGCGCATCAGCGACCGTATCGAGACTGACCGTGGTTTCGGTGGATGTGGCAAGCGGATTCAGGGCGATTGCGGTCGCCTCCGGAATCGCATCGTAGCCGTGAATACGTGCGACCTCTTCGATCAGGTCTGCCTCAATCGCAAGATCAAAGCGATGACTCGGCGGTACGGCTTGCCAGCCCTGCTCCGTCGGCGTCACCAGGATATCCAGGCCTTCAAGAATGGCCTGGACCTGTGTGTCGTCAACAGAAACGCCGAGCAAGGCACGCAGGCGATCACGCCGAAGCGTGACGGCTGGCCGAGTGGGCAACGCTGCCTCGTCTACCGTGTGCACGGTGGGTCCTGCCTGACCGCCGCAGATGTCGAGAATCAGCGCCGTGGCTCGCTCCACGGCTCGCACCTGCCCTGCCGGATCGACACCGCGTTCAAAGCGCAGCGACGCATCGGTGTGCATGCCGTAACAGCGGGCGCGCCCGGCCATGACGTCCTGAGGCCAGAATGCGGCTTCGAAGAAGACGTTGACGGTCGACTCGGATACCGCGGTGCTCAGGCCGCCCATGATGCCGGCAAGTCCGATGGCGCCACTGTCATCCGAAATCACCAGTGTGTCGTCGTTGAGCTCGACCGTTTTCTCGTCGAGCAGCTCAACCGATTCACCGGCTGTTGCCATCCGCGGCGCGATCGCACCCTGGATCAGGTCGAGGTCGTAAGCGTGGCACGGCTGGCCGAGCTCGAGCATCACGTAGTTCGTAACGTCCACCACCGGGTGGATCGGCCGCAGACCCGCGCGTCGCAGCTTCTCGGTCATCCACAAGGGCGAATGTGCTGTCGGATTGATACCGCGAATCACGCGACCGCCAAAGCTCGGGCAGTGTGCTGAGTCGGCGACCACGACATCGTGCTTATCGTCGATCGTGGCCGCAACCGGCGTGACGTCGGTCGATGCGAGCTCGGCGCCGGTGACCGCGGACACGTCGCGGGCAATGCCGAGAATGCAGAAACAGTCGCCGCGGTTAGGCGTGAGATCGACGTCGATCACCGCATCCGGCAACTTCAGGTAGTCGACAAACGCAGCGCCGGTCGGCGCGTCGGCCGGCAGGTCCATGATGCCGTCAGATTCGTCGCCGAGGCCGAGCTCAACGGCGGAGCACAGCATGCCGTTGGAAACCACACCGCGAATCTTCGATTTTTTGAGCTTGAGTCCATTTGGCAGTGTGACGCCCGGCGTCGCCAGCGGGCTTTTCATGCCTACGCGAACGTTCGGTGCACCGCAAACAATCTCCAGCGTGTCCTTGCCGGTGGCGACCTGGCAAACACTTAACCGGTCGGCGTCGGGGTGTTTCTCAACGCTGAGGATCTCGCCAATGATGACGTCACCGAGACCCTCGCCTTCGTGTTCGACGCCGTCGACTTCATGGCCGAGCATCGTCAGCTGATGCGACAGGCCCTGCGTGTCGAGTGTCGGATTGACCCATTCCCTGAGCCAGGATTCTGCAATCTTCATCGTCGCTTACCGGAACTGGCGGAGAAACCGCAGGTCGTTGTCGAAGAAGGTCCGCAGGTCTGTCACGCCGTAGCGCAGCATCGCGAGCCTCTCCACGCCCATACCAAAGGCGTATCCGGTGAATTCCTCCGAGTCGATCCCCGCGCTTTCGAGCACGTTCGGATGCACCATGCCGCAACCGAGAATCTCCAGCCACTTGTCTTCCCCCCACAGCACGTCGACTTCAGCGGACGGCTCCGTGAACGGGAAATAAGACGGCCGGAAACGCAGCTCCGCATCACGCTCGAAGAAGCGCTCGACGAACTGGTGAAGAACGGCCTTAAGATTGGCGAAGCTGATGCCGCGATCAATGACGAGGCCTTCAACCTGATGGAACATCGGCGTATGCGTCTGATCCGAATCGCAGCGGTAGACTCGGCCGGGCGCAATGACGCGAATCGGTACCCCTTCCTTCACCATCGAGCGAATCTGCACCGGCGAGGTGTGCGTTCGCAGCAGGTGCCCACCCGGGAAGTAGAAGGTGTCGTGCATGGCACGGGCCGGGTGATTGTCCGGGATATTCAACGCCGTGAAATTGTGGAAGTCGTCTTCGATCTCCGGGCCGGCACGCACGCCGAAGCCCGCATTCTGGAAGATCTGTTCGATGCGCAGCCGTGCGCGGGTGACCGGGTGGCGACCACCCACTGAGGATCCTCGACCCGGCAGGGTGACATCCACCGCATCGGCGGCAAGCTTTTCAGCGAGCGCGGCAGCCTCCAGAGCTTCACGGCGCGCATTTAATCGACCCTGTACGGCCTGTTTGGCCTCGTTGATCTTCTGGCCGGCCGCAGGGCGATCTTCCGCCGACAGCGTACCCAGCGTTTTCAGCTGGGCCGTGATCTCGCCTTTCTTGCCGAGATACGAGACGCGGATGTCGTCGAGGTCCGACAGAGACGTCGCGGCGTCGATTTTCGACGCCGCGGTCTCAACAAGCTCGGTGAGTGCCTGCATGGGCTTTACGTCCGACGGGATCGGACGGCTTAGCTGGCGTTGGCCAGGCCGGCTTTCGCCTGCTCGGCTATAGCTCCAAAAGCCGCGGGATCGTGAACCGCGATGTCGGCGAGCACCTTGCGGTCAACGTCCACGTTAGCCTTGTTCAGGCCATCAATCAGGCGGCTGTAGGACAGGCCGTGCAGGCGTGCTGCGGCATTGATCCGCGTGATCCACAGTGCACGGAACTGGCGCTTGCGCTGACGCCGATCACGGTACTCGTACTGACCCGCCTTGATTACCGCCTGCTTGGCGGTCTTGAACAGTTTGCTGCGAGCGCCGTAGTAGCCCTTGGCCTTGCCGAGGACTTTCTTATGCTTCGCTTTGGCGACTACGCCACGTTTTACTCTAGCCATGACTCAATCTCCTTACGAATACGGCAGCATGCGACGCACGCTTTTCACGTCGGCATCAGCAACCTGCTGGGTAAGACCCAACTGACGCTTACGCTTCGACTTCTTCTTCGTGAGAATGTGATTGAGGTGGGACTGGGCGCGTTTGAAGCCACCCTTACCCGTCCGGCGGAAGCGCTTGGCCGCGCCCCGGTTGGTTTTCATCTTCGACATGTTGTCGTCTCCACTTAATTGGCCATGCAACGTACCGATAAGGCCGCGGCAGGCGGGGACAAAGACCGTCTCCGGTCTAGTGTTTCTTCGGCGCTATCACCATGACCATTTGCCGTCCTTCCATCGACGGCATCTGCTCGACAGTACCGAGTTCTTCCAGGTCATCTCTGACCCTGGCCAGCAGCTGAGCACCGAGTTGCTGGTGCGCCATCTCCCGACCCCTGAATCGTAAGGTTACTTTCGTCTTGTCCCCGCTTTCGAGGAACTGTACAAGCTTTTTCAGCTTGATCTGGTAATCACCTTCGTCCGTTCCCGGTCGAAACTTGATTTCCTTGACGTGAACCTGTTTTTGCTTTGCTTTACCGGCCTGAGCTTTCTTCTTCTGCTCAAACAGGTACTTGCCGAAATCCATAATCCGGCAAACCGGTGGATCTGCTGTGGGCGCTACCTCGACCAGGTCGAGTCCTTCGTCTTTTGCCAGGTCAATGGCTTGCGGCACTGACATAACACCCCGTTGCTCGCCTTCCTGGTCGATGACCCTGACTTTTGCAACGTCGATTTCTTCATTGCGCCTGACGCGCTTTGATACTGCGATCCTGAATTCCTCCGGAAACCAATAGCTGTCCCACAGCTTCACTGCGGGAACGCGATT
This sequence comes from Pseudomonadota bacterium, assembly GCA_039025835.1. Taxonomy (GTDB): domain Bacteria; phylum Pseudomonadota; class Gammaproteobacteria; order Steroidobacterales; family Woeseiaceae; genus UBA1847. Next base: position 4,725 of record JBCCNM010000043.1, read on the forward strand.
CTAAATCACCCGTGACGGATTCCACAACTGCGGAACACCCTAATTTTCCACAAAAAACAGGGTTTTGTTGCCTGATTGCAACATGGAATCCAAGTTTGTTCGATTCTGGTGGGCGATGGTGGTTTCGAACCACCGACCTCCACGATGTCAACGTGGCGCTCTACCCCTGAGCTAATCACCCAGAATCCGGTTTCCTGCCGTCCGGCAGCGCCGGAGGGTGGCGTAATGTACTCAAGGACTTACGCTCGCGCAAGCCCCGCCGTCTCACGATGCCTCGGAGAGTCCCATGCTTTTCTCGCGAACCATCTTGATCTCGTCGCGGAGCTTCGCAGCCTCTTCGAATTCAAGGTTCCTGGCCGCTTTCAGCATCGCTTTCTCGAGCTTGTTCGCCACGCGCATCATCTGCTCCGGCGACATGGCATCGTACTTTGCGCCAGCATCGGCAGCTTTGCGGCGGCCGCCCTTCGGCGACGGGTATGCCGCCTCCATGACATCCGAGACGTTCTTGCGAATAGAGGCCGGCTTGATGCCGTGTTTTTCGTTGTGCGCCACCTGCTTTTCCCGACGACGGCTGGTTTCATCGATAGCGCGCTGCATAGAGCCGGTGACGTGATCGGCGTACAGGATGGCAGTGCCGTTGACGTTGCGAGCAGCGCGGCCGATGGTCTGAATCAGCGAGCGATCCGAGCGCAGGAAGCCTTCTTTATCCGCATCGAGGATCGCAACCAGGGATACTTCCGGCATATCGAGGCCTTCTCGCAGCAGGTTGATACCGACGAGCACGTCGAAGGTCCCGAGGCGCAGGTCCCGAATAATCTCGGTGCGCTCCACAGTACCGATATCCGAATGCAGGTAGCGCACTTTGACGCCGTGTTCTGACAGGTAATCCGTTAAGTCCTCGGCCATGCGCTTGGTCAGCGTCGTGATCAATACACGCTCTTCGGCAGCAACCCGCTTGTGGATTTCGGACAGCACGTCATCGACCTGCGTGGAGGCCGGACGCACCTCAACTTCGGGATCCACCAGCCCTGTCGGCCGCACTACCTGCTCCACGACGTTGTCCTTGCGATCGAGCTCGTAGTCGCCCGGGGTGGCCGACACGTACACCGTCTGCGGCGACAGGCGCTCGAATTCATCGAAACGCAGTGGCCGGTTATCCAGCGCTGACGGCAAACGGAAGCCGTGAGCGACCAGGGTTTCCTTGCGCGAACGGTCGCCGCGGTACATACCACCGAGCTGCGGCACCGTGACGTGACTTTCGTCGATGATCAGCAGCGCATTCGGCGGAACGTAATCAAACAGGCAGGGCGGCGGCTCACCTTCCCCACGTCCTGACAGATATCGAGAGTAGTTTTCGATGCCCGAGCAGTAGCCCAACTCGCGGATCATCTCGAGATCGAACATCGTGCGCTGCTCGATACGCTGCGCCTCGAGCAGTTTGTCGTGCTCCCGAAACCACGTCAGCCGGTCCTTGAGTTCGACCTTGATGTGGTCACAGGCCCCGAGCAGCCGCTCGCGCGGTGTCACGTAGTGCGTTTTCGGGAAAATGGTCAGCCGCGGCACCCGGCGCGTGACCTCGCCGGTTAACGGGTCGAAATACGCCAGTGATTCGATCTCGTCGTCGAACAGCTCAATTCGCACCGCATCCCGCTCGGACTCGGCAGGGAACACGTCGATCACATCACCCCGGACCCGGTAATTACCCTGCGACAGTTCCATTTCGTTGCGCGTGTACTGCATCTCGGCCAGCCGTCGCAGGACGCTGCGCTGGTCGATCGGCTCGCCCCGAGACAGATGCAGCACCATGCTGAAATAGGCTTCGGGATCCCCGAGTCCGTAAATGGCTGACACCGTTGCGACGATAATCGCGTCCGGCCGCTCGATCAGCGCCTTGGTCGCCGACAGACGCATCTGCTCAATGTGCTCGTTGATGGACGCATCTTTCTCGATAAAGGTGTCCGACGCGGGTACGTAGGCTTCGGGCTGGTAGTAGTCGTAGTACGAGACGAAATACTCAACCGAATTGTTCGGGAAAAAATCACGCATCTCGCCGTATAGCTGTGCGGCCAGGGTTTTGTTCGGCGCGAGGATGATCGCCGGCCGCTGCACATCGGCGATGACGTTTGCCATCGTGAACGTCTTGCCGGAGCCGGTAACGCCAAGCAGAACCTGGCGAGCGAGCCCGTCGTTCAGCCCGTCGATCAGGCCGGCGATCGCCGTCGTCTGGTCGCCCGACGGTTTGTAGTCAGAGACCAGGGTCAGGAGCTGGGCGTCGTCGGCGTGCTTTGTGGCTTGGGATGAATCACGTACCATCGCGAGAGTTTCAGGCGTCAGGAAAAAAAGAGCGTGAGTGTAGCAGTTTCCAGCCGCATGGCCCGCGTCAGACCATCCGCCACGGCTATGCTGCTTGCCCGGGCCAAGGCATTGCAGGCCGAGGGCGAGAACGTCGTCAGCCTCGCTGCCGGCGAACCCGATTTCGACACGCCGGAGTCGATCAAAAAGGCCGCCCGTCACGCCATCGATATTGGTGATACCAAGTACACGGCACTGGACGGAACAGCCGAACTGAAAAACGCGATCGTCAAAAAATTCCGCCGCGAAAACCACCTCGATTACGCGCCGGAACAGATTGTGGTCAGCAACGGCGCGAAACAGTGCCTGTTCAGTGCCTGCCTGGGGTTGCTCGAGGCTGGTGATGAAGCGGTGGTACCTGCACCCTACTGGGTGTCCTACCCCGACATGGTGCGCCTCGCGGGCGCAGACCCGGTGATCGTCTCTACGAGCCTCGACACCGGGTTCAAAATGACGCCCGAGCAACTGGACGACGCGATGAGCGAGCGGACGCGAATCGTGTTTCTGAACAGCCCCTGCAACCCGACCGGCAGCGCCTACACGCGCGACGAGCTGGTCGGGCTGGGCGCTGTGATCGCCAACTACCCCAGAGCAACGGTCCTGTCGGACGAGATCTACGAACATATTTACTGGGCTAGTTCACCCTGCACGAGCTTTGCCGCCGCCTGCCCCGACCTGCACAACCGCACTCTGACCGTAAACGGTGTCTCCAAGGCTTACGCCATGACCGGCTGGCGGATCGGCTATGTCGCGGGTCCCGACGATTCGATCAAAGCCATTCGCACGGTGCAAAGCCAGTGCACATCCAATGCCGGCAGCATCTCGCAGGCAGCCGCTGTTGAGGCGTTGAACGGTGACCAGACGCCGGTTCGCGACATGTGTGCCGCGTATCGTGAACGCCACGACTACGTCGTCGCCGAGCTCAATGCGCTGGATGGCGTCGAATGCCGCCCGGGCGAAGGCACCTTCTATGCATTTCCCCGAATCAACGGCGTGCTGGAGCGGCTGGGTTTCGAGTCTGATGCCGACTTTGCCGAGATGCTGATTGACGAGGTCCGGCTTGTCACGGTCCCCGGCAGCGCCTTTGGCGCACCGGGTTACCTGCGGTTGTCCTTCGCCTCCTCAATGGACGAACTGACCGAGGCGTTGAGTCGCCTGAAAAAGGCGATTGTTGCTTGACTTACGGCGGTTCGTGACTAGTATTACCGCCTCGCCGGGACCCGAAAACCCGGTCACACTTCCCCGATAGCTCAGTTGGTAGAGCGATTGACTGTTAATCAATTGGTCCCTGGTTCGAGTCCGGGTCGGGGAGCCAAACGCCAGAAGGCCTCGCTTACGCGAGGCCTTCGTCGTTTGGGACCCCGATCCGAACGCACAGGTCCGGATTTCCCTGGCGAACGGGGATACTTACTGAAGATCAATCCGCGATTACCTCTGTAGTTCTTGTTACCTCCAGGTGGGCGGATTGGGGTCGGGGAGCTGCCGTACTTCCGCGGGCTGAATCGCAATGCGACACTTACGGTTTAACGATCTCAAACTTGCCGTGGTCAAGCCAATCGACAAAATTCCTTCTGACGTCACGCGTGACTCGTTTAGTGAGTGGCGTGGACCAAAACGTGGCTCCGCCAACCCGGAAAAAATGAATAATCCGGTATGGCGCTGGTTAATCAAAACACGGCTCGCAGCGTACACTGCGAACAAGGCCATGAACGGTCCCCCATCCGACCAAGCAGGACCCTGCTGGTGCTTTGATCGATTCGGTCAGTCGAAAACGGCTCTGCCGGACGGTAGAACTGTGCTCATCGGTGGTGAACACGAGGACTATTACGATTCGGACTTCTATATCTACAACGATGTTGTAGTACTTTCAGCGAGCGGTGGTGTCGATATCTACGGTTACCCGGAGGATGTATTTCCGCCCACCGACTTTCACACAGCGACGCTGCTGGGTAACACAATGCTGCTCATCGGCGGATTGAGCTATCCCGAACATAGACGCGACGGCTACACGCAGGTGATGCGCCTCGATCTCGAGACTTTCAAGCTGTCGCGGGTCGAGACCACCGGAGAACGACCCGGCTGGATCAACGGGCACGCCGCCGAAATCGAAGACAACGGTGAGTGGATTCGCATCAGTGGGGGTTGCGTTGAGGCGTATAACGGCGCTTGGTATCTCGAGAACATCGATACCTGGCGCTTGAACATCCATACCTTGTCATGGGAACGGCTGACCGCAAAGAACTGGATTCGTTTTGAAGTACGCAGGGAGGACAAGGCAATGATGCATTTGTGGTCGCTGCGGCAGCTCTTGTGGTCTCGAGATTTTCGCCAGGAAGACTTTGACGACAAAAATACCGCTATGACGCAAGAGCTTGGCGGTGAACCAAGGCTGGACGAAATCACGTCTTTGTACCAACCCGACGTGGCCGATGAAGTTCTTCCCGAGGATGACGACGAATATGGTACTTATCGCATTCGTCTCGGAGATGTGGTGGTTCGTTATGTGGAAGACAATTTCGATATTCGCGTAACGGTTGAGGGCACGCTGCCCGACGAAACTGTTCAGCAGCTGAAAAGCAACCTGATTCGCAAGCTTGCCCGCCTTGAAAGAACAAGTATGAAGTGCCGAGATATTCCGGCCCTGTAAACTGCAACACCGACGCCAACTTCTTTCCGTTCTCCGCGGTCAAGGTCGGGTCCAGGACTGAAGCTCAACCGGTTCGTAGCCTATCGAGAGACACGGTCAACGACTCGCATCCAGATTTCCTAAACGCTGCCGTGAAGGTCGCGCATTAGCGGCCGACATTCGCTATGGTTACCCGGTCGTGTTTACTGCCGAAGGCTATGGCCAACGCTACCTGGAAGAAAATAGAGAAGTCTCCGCCTTACCAGCGGTTCAAAGTCAGGCTCAAACAGTTAGCCGGGAAGGAACTGAAAGTGACGCCGGACATTCGCGTCGATTGTGTGACTGACGGTGGCTGGAGCTACGACAACCGACTGCTCAACGAAGACAGCATCGTGTATTCACTGGGTGTCGGCGACTTTATCGATTTTGACCTGGGCGTCATTCAACGCTGCGGATCCCGGGTGTTCGCTTTCGATCCGACACCGGTGTCAAAAAGTCATATCGACAACACCGACCTTCCCGAGCAGTTTAATTTCTTTGCCTGGGCTGCAGCCGGCGAAGACGGCACGTTAACCCTCTATCCCCGGGTCAAAAACGACGGAACGCTGTCGACGGACATGTTTACGCTGCAGCCCGAAGCCGCGTCCGCGGACGCCGGCGTCGAATCACCGGCACTGACCATTCAGACCATGGCGGAAAAACTCGGGCATGAGCGTATCGATCTCCTGAAAATGGATATCGAAGGCGCTGAGTACGACGTGATCGACGCGCTGCTCGAATCGTCGCTTCGGCCGCGGCAGCTGCTCATCGAATTTCATCACCGATTTATGCAAGACGGCCTGCAACGTACCGGTGACATCATCGATACCCTGCGCGATGAGAATTATCGCGTCATGTCGGTGTCTCGGGAAACCGGCCGCGAAATCAGTTTTCTTCTTACGGACTGATCAGCGAGCCGAGATGCTCACGGAACGCCTCCCCGGTATCGGGGTGATTTAATCCGTAGGCCACTGTCGCTTTCAGGTAGCCAAGCTTGCTGCCGCAGTCGTAACGAATACCATCGAAGTCATAGGCGTAGACCGGGTTGTCTTCAAGCAGGTCCGCGATCGCATCGGTTAGCTGGATCTCACCGCCGGCACCGCTCTCTGTTTGCGCCAGCTTGTCGAAAACACTGCCGTCGAGCAGATAGCGCCCGACCACGGCCAGGTTGGACGGCGCATTGGCCGGTCGCGGCTTTTCAACAATCCCGCGAATGCGGTTGTCGTCATCTATCGACACGATTCCGTAGGCAAACGTCTCCTCTTTCGGCACACGCTCGCAGGCAATGACGCTGCCGCCATGCCGCTCACGCTCTGCGGCCATCTGCTTGAGCACCGGTACGTCGCTGGCGATCAGGTCATCGGCGAGATGCACAAAAAACGGCTCATCGCCAACGGCCGGTCGGGCGCACAACACAGCGTGTCCCAGTCCGAGCGGCTCGCCCTGGCGGATGTAAATGCAGGTGACACCTTTCGGCACGATATCCTGGATAGAGCGCAGCAGATCTTCCTTGCCGGGCTTGGCGAGTGCCTGTTCGAGTTCCGGATCGGCGTCGAAATGATCTTCGATCGCCCGCTTGGAGGCACCGGTAACAAACACCAGTTTTTCGGCGCCCGCCTCAATCGCTTCCTCGACCGCGTATTGAATCAGCGGCTTGTCGACGACAGGCAACATTTCCTTCGGGCTGGCTTTCGTCGCGGGCAGGAATCGTGTTCCTCGACCAGCAACCGGAAAAACCGCGGCTCTCACTTTCACAGGCAATCTCCCTCCGCATCCAGCGCGCATCATAGCGAATGACAGGAGAGAAAGTCGCCCCGACAATGGGGCGACAGGTTGACGATTGCATCCCCGCTACGGTTTTCGATCCTTGACGAGCACGTCTGCCTTGATTTTCTCCACAGTGCGCTCGCCAATTCCGCGGACCAGTGCAAGATCCTCGGCGCTTTTAAACGGGCCGTATTTTTCCCGGTATTCGACGATGGCTTCCGCCTTGGCCAGGCCGATGCCTTTCAGCTCCTGGGCGATCGTCTCTGCGTCTGCCGTATTGACGTTGACGGGACCGGCCCAGGTCATAGCGGGCAGCAGGCAGATAGCCAGCCACAGGCCCTTTTGCATCCAGTGCATGATATTTCCTCCGTTGATTAACGCCGGAATGGCGATCGCTCAACCTTAGGAGACGAAAGATGGCTGTGCGCAGTGTAAATCTCTGCAGTGGGTGCAGAAAGGAAAGACTGCCTAGCGCGGCGTCAGGCTGTGCTGCAACACCGTATCGAACTGAACACGAGATGCGGGTCGCTGGGTTTCCCATTGACGACAACTTGGGCACTGCCAAAGAAGACGCTGGCTTGAAAACCCGCATTCCTGGCACTGATAGCGCGGTGTGGACGAAGCGAGTTTACTCAGTGCCTTGCGAATCCGGGCAAAGGAATCGACGCCGGCCTCGGCGCCAAGCGCCTGCTGCACATCCACGAACTCGCGCAGCGTCGGTTCGTTCTGCATGTATCGCTCTACACACTCATCGAGAGCCGGGATCCCGCCGATGTCGTTGACGATCGCGGTGTATGCGACGAGATCGTTCATCTCGGGATTATCCTCGAGCAGGGACTTGAGCGACTTGTCCAGCTGTTTGATCGCGTCCTCTCGCTCGTAGATCGCGACGATCTCAGGCAGTGTTTCCGCAATCAGGTACGTGCTCTCGTCGATAATGCGGTTATACAGCTTAAGCGCCGTTTTATTGTCTTCGGTGTCGCGCGCGATGTGGGCACGGGTCAAGGCGCCTCGGAGTGTCCGCGGTCGACCCGTCTGCGCTTTTTTCACAAAGCTCCGTGCCGCTGTGTAATTACCGCTCGACGCGGCTGCCTCGGCCAATTCGCAGTAGTAATGCGCAATCTGCAGTCCGAGCGAGCGGCCGCCAAGCACCTCGAGCTTTTGCCCGGCTTCGATAGCGCGCTGCCACTCCTTTTCCTGTTCGTAAATGCGACACAGGTTTTCCAGCGCCTGTACCTGGTACCGCGAACCCTCGGCCAGTTTTGAAAACAGTTTTTCAGCACGGTCAAGCAAGCCGGCGTGGTTGTAGTCCTTTGCCAGCGAATACAGCGCCTGGTCGCGTTGCTCAGAGGCAAGATCGGGCCGTGCCATGATGTTCTGATGAATGCGGATCGCACGATCGACTTCGCCCCGACGCCGAAACAGACTGCCGAGCGCGAAGTGCGTCTCGATGGTTTTGTCATCGACGCGAACCATCTTCAGGAAGTGCTCGAGCGCCTGGTCGGTTTGCTCGTTGAGCAGGAAATTCAGGCCCTTCAGGTAATCGATATTGAGCGGCGGCGCCGGCTCCATTGTGTCCTGTTCACCGAAGCGACCCATGGCCCAGCCGGCGATCGCCAGCAGGATAAAGAGTCCCGCCAGCAAAAAGGCATTTTCACTCGGCATCGGACAGCGGCAGATTTCGAAGCGAAGTCACTTCGCTTTCTGTGTCGCGCAGCGATCGTCGCAGACCGCGGCGCTCGTTGACGAGCCGCAGCGCGTACAGGCCCATCGTGATCACCCCGAACAGCCAGCCGAACGCGAAAATAGAGATCACGGCCACCGGGATAGACGGCTCAACGACATCAAAAGCCAGATCGAGCTCGATACTGCCGGAATTGCGCGAGGTAAACGTGAACACCGCCACGACGACAAGGATGACGACGACGGCGAGAGCTAGGCGCTTGAGCATGGTGGGGTCAGTTCTTGATCGGGAACTGGCGGCTCTCATTGACCCGGTCGCGAAGGTCTTTACCGGGCTTGAAATGGGGAACGTACTTGCCGGACAGCGCTACGGCTTCCCCGGTTTTGGGGTTCCGGCCGATCCGTGGCGGGCGAAAATGCAGCGAGAAGCTGCCGAAGCCCCGAATCTCAATCCGCTCGCCGCGAGCGAGAGAATCGCTCATCAGGTCAAGCAGATGTTTTACGGCGAGCTCGACATCCTTGGCAGGAAGGTGCTTTTGCTTACGAGAAATCGCTTCGATCAATTCAGACTTTGTCATTGTCCGTTGGGCAACCCGTAACCGTAACTTGCAGATTATATTAACAAATATAGCCCGGACCACACGGCCCGGGCTACACTTTTTTTGCTTATTTGCCGTCGCCGGACATTTTTTCCTTCAGCAGCTCGCCCAGCGTGGTGCCGACCGGGGCCGATCCAGCTTCAGACTTGTAGTTGCTGATGGCTTCCTGCTCCTCGTGCACTTCCTTCGCCTTGATAGACAGCTGGATGGAGCGGTTTTTGCGGTCGACGTTGGTGAATTTCGCTTCGACTTCCTCACCCACCTTGAGCATCGTGCGAGCATCCTCGACACGACCCATGGCCAGTTCGGACGCACGCAGCGATCCAATCACGCCGTCGCCGAGATCGATCGTCGCGCCGCGCGGCTCGACTTCGATAACGGTGCCCTTGACGATGCTGTTCTTCGGATGATCTGCGAGCCAGCCTGAGAACGGGTCTTTCTCGAGCTGCTTGATGCCCAGCGAAATACGCTCACGTTCGGCGTCAATCGCCAGCACAGCCGCCTCGATTTCCTGACCCTTGGAGTAGTTGCGAACCGCCTCTTCACCCGGCAGATCCCAGGAGATATCCGACAGATGCACCAGGCCGTCAATGCCGCCATCGAGTCCGATGAAGATACCGAAGTCGGTGATCGACTTGATCTGGCCGGAGACCTTGTCGTTGCGGTTAAAGGTTGCCGCAAATTCAGCCCAGGGGTTGCTCTTGCACTGCTTGATGCCGAGCGAAATGCGACGACGTTCCTCGTCAATTTCGAGGACCATGACCTCAACTTCCTCACCCACCTGAACGATACGCGACGGGTTGACATTCTTGTTGGTCCAGTCCATTTCCGAGACGTGAACGAGGCCTTCGACGCCGTCTTCGATCTCCACAAAGCAGCCGTAGTCCGCAATATTGGTGACCTTGCCGAACAGGCGCGTGCTGGTCGGGTAACGACGGCCGAGTGCTTTCCACGGATCATCGCCGAGCTGCTTCATGCCGAGCGAGACGCGCTGGCGCTCGCGGTCGAACTTGAGGATCTTGACATCGATCTCGTCGCCCACGTTGACGACTTCCGACGGGTGCTTGACGCGCTTCCACGCCATGTCCGTGATGTGCAGCAGGCCGTCAATGCCGCCGAGATCGACGAACGCACCGTAGTCGGTGAGGTTCTTGACGATACCCTTGACGGTGTTGCCTTCCTGCAGCTCTTCAAGCAGCTGCTGCCGCTCTTCCGAGTTCTCCTGCTCGACGACAGCGCGGCGCGAGACAACAACGTTGTTGCGGCGCTGGTCCAGCTTGATCACTTTGAACTCGAGGCTCTTGCCCTCCAGGTAGCCCGGATCGCGAACCGGACGTACGTCGACGAGTGAACCCGGGAGGAACGCGCGAACGTTGTCGATCTCAACGGTGAATCCGCCTTTGACGCGGCCGTTGATGATGCCCTCGACAACCTCACCGTTCTCGAATGCTTTTTCGAGCTCAGCCCAGGTGCGCGCGCGAATCGCTTTCTCGCGCGACAGGCGGGTTTCGCCAAAGCCGTCTTCTACGGCATCAAGCGCAACCTCGACCTCGTCACCGATGGCAATTTCGCCATCCTTGAGGTCTTTCCTGAACTGGTCGATGGGGATAACCGCCTCGGACTTGAGGCCGGCACTGACGATGACGACATCGTCGTTGATTGCCACAACGGTGCCGGTGATGATGGAACCCGGCTTGATTTGTTGACTGGCAAAACTCTCTTCAAATAAATCAGCGAAACTTTCAGACATTAGTTAGAACCAAGAGGACACATGTCCTCACCCAGTTGGCGCCGACTCGCTTCCTGCGATAGGCGGTTTAAATAAAAAAGGCCGAACGTCCTGCCCGACCGGTCTATGAAATGCCGATTTCTCGGGCCCACCCCAGCACCGTTTCCGTGACGGATTCGATACTGAGATCAGAGGAGTCGAGCAATCTGGCATCATCCGCAGGCACCAGTGGAGCGACCGAACGTTGTGAATCACGCTGGTCGCGAGCCTCGATGTCCCGCGAAAGGGCGGCGAGATTAACATCAATACCCTTTAGCTTCAACTGCTTATGACGCCTTTTGGCTCGCTCTTCTGCGCTCGCCGTCAGGAACACTTTCAGCGGTGCATCGGGAAATACCGTCGTACCCATGTCGCGGCCGTCAGCGACCAGTCCGGGCGGGCTGCGGAAGCCGAGCTGCAGGTCCATCAGCGCGCTACGGACGGCCGGAACCGCTGCCACTTTCGAGGCTCGCTCGCCGGCGAATTCGGTGCGAATTTCAGCGGTTACGTCCTCCCCATCCAGGCGGATCAGCTCATCACCGTCGGCGGTCGCCTCGAAGCGGATATTGAGCGTTCGGGCGAGACTTGCCAAGTCTTCAGCCCTGTCCGGTGACAGGCCGGTCTGCTCTGCAGCGAGACCAACCAGCCGATACAGCGCACCACTGTCCAGTAATTGCCAGCCAAGCGCTGAGGCAACGCGCCGGGACACCGTGCCCTTACCGGACCCACTGGGCCCGTCGATGGCAATGACCGGCACACTCATTCGACGGCACTCCGTTGAGCGATGTTTGCACCCATCGAATTCAGCAGCTCGGCGAATCCCGGGAAGGACGTTTGCACGGGTTCAACGTCATTGATCTGAACGCTGCCACTCGCAATCGACCCGGCCACCGCCAGCGACATTGCAACCCGATGATCGCCAAAACTGTCGACCGCGCCCGGCTGGAACTGGCCGCCTTGTACGATCGCACCGTCGGGGGTCTCGGTGACGTCGATACCGAGCGCTGCCAGGCCGCTGGCCATGCTCGCAATCCGGTCCGACTCCTTCACCCGCAGCTCCTCAAGCCCGGAAAACACCGTGCGCCCGCCGGCAGCTCCGGCCGCGACGAACAAGGCCGGAAATTCATCAATAGCCAACGACACCAGCGACGGATCGACTTCGCAGCCCTGAAGCCGCGACGATCGCACGCGAATGTCACCAACCGGCTCCTCGGCCAGATCACGGCGATTTTCGATGCTGATATCGGCACCCATGGCGAGGAAAATGTCCAGCACACCGGTGCGCGTCGGATTCAGCCCGACCTTGCGAATCACGACGTCCGCATCAGGCGACAGCAGTGCGGCCAGCATGATGAATGTGGCCGAGGACAGGTCGGCCGGAACGTCGATATCGCGTGCCGAGGGGACTTGTCGTCCCGTGAGTGTCACGACGCCGTCTCCGGAGTCGACGACAACACCCATGGACCGCAGCATGCGCTCGGTGTGATCACGCGTGATACCCGGCTCGCGCACGCGAGTCGTTCCTTCGGCATACAGGCCGGCGAGCAGCACGGCGGATTTGACCTGTGCACTGGCCATCGGCGTCGCGTAGTCGATGCCGCTCAGTGAGCTGCCTCCTGCAATACGCAACGGCGGCATGCCGTCGCGACTCCCGATCATGGCGCCCATAGTCTCCAGCGGGGTGATGATGCGCCGCATCGGACGTCCGGTCAGCGACTCATCTCCGACGAGTTCGGTATCGAACGCCTGGCCGGCCAGCAGCCCGGACATCAAACGCATGCCGGTGCCCGAGTTGCCGAGATCCAGGGGGCCGGACGGCGGGGTCAGACCGTGCAGGCCAACACCGTGAACGACAACCTCTGTTTCGCCCTGCTGATCAATAGTGACGCCCATCGCCCGCATGGCTGCAAGCGTTGCCAGGCAGTCTTCGCCGGCGAGGAATCCGGAAATACGGGTCGTCCCCTCGGCGATGCTGCCGAGCATCAAAGCGCGGTGTGACACCGACTTGTCACCGGGCACGGTGATGTCAGCGTCGGAAACCGGCGACGGGGAAACGATGAATTGCATATCGAGCCGCCTAGGCGATCGCTTTGGGGTAGGCGCCGAGAACACGAAACAATGAGCTGCGTGCCTCGAGCTCGGCCAGTGCCTCGTTGATGGGTGGCTCGTCTGCGTGACCTTCCAGATCGATAAAGAACACGTAATCCCAGTTTTTGCGGCGAGACGGACGCGACTCGATACGCGTCATGCTGACGCCGTGCTCGGCCAGCGGCTTGAGCAGGTTGTGCAGCACCCCGGCGCCGCCGGCTGTGTCGTCAGTGGACACGAGGATCGTCGTCCGGTCGTTGCCGCTCGCGGCCAGCAACTGACGGCCGACCACGAGAAAGCGAGTGGCATTGTCAGCCCGGTCCTCGATGTTGCTCACCAGCACTTTCAGATCGTAGACGTCCGCCGCCACGTCCGGACCGATCGCGGCGGTGCCCTCCTCGTCGCGTGCGCGGCGAGCACCGGCTGCATTGCTGCTCATCCCGATCAGCTCAACGTGCGGCAGGTATTCGCGCAAATAGCCACGACACTGAGCCAGCGACTGCTCGTGGGCGCAGACCCGCTGGATGTCCTCGTGACTCGTCACGTTGCCGAGCAAGTGCTGTTCAATCCGGAGCTCGATCTCGCCGGCGATTTTCAGCGGTGAGGTCAGAAACATGTCGAGCGTGTTGTTGACCGAACCTTCCGTCGAATTCTCAATAGGAACCACCCCGAAATCGGCGGCACCGCTCTCGACCTCGTGAAACACCTCGTCGATGGTGTGGTACGGAAGGGCTCGCACCGAATGCCCGAAGTGCTTGGTGACCGCGGTCTGGGTAAACGTGCCCTCCGGACCGAGGAAGCCGATTTTCAGCGGTTCCTGCTGTGCGAGACAGGCCGACATGATTTCGCGAAACAGGCGCAGCATCTCCTCATCGCGCAACGGTCCATCGTTGCGATCGAGCACGCGGCGCAGCACGTCCGCCTCGCGTTCAGGGCGGTAATAGTCAACGGCACTGGTAAGCTCGCCTTTGGACTGACCAACAAGCTGCGCACACTTTGCCCGCTCACTGATCAGCGACTGAATTTTCGCATCGATATCGTCGATCTTCTGGCGAATTTCGGAAAGATCCGGTGTTTTGCTGTCCTTGTTGGCCATGCGATGCGCTGCTGTGGTTCCCGGGCTCAGCTTAGCGGCTTGCCGAGATTTCTCAATCGCAATACCCCGTCGATACCTTGCAGGGCGGTTGCCGTTTCATCGGTGACCGGACCGTTGACATCAACAATCGTGTAGGCGAGGTCGCCCAGCGACTTGTTCAGCAGATCGTCGATATTCAGACCCGCATCGGCCAGTGCCGTCGAAATCTGTCCAACCATGTTCGGGACATTGGCATTGGCGATCGTCACGCGGTACGAGTCGCCTCGCGGCATGCGGCACTCCGGAAAGTTCACGGAGTAGCGAATGTTGCCGTTCTCCAGGTAGTCGCGAACATTATCCGCCACCATGATCGCGCAGTTCTCTTCCGCCTCGGCTGTCGAGGCGCCGAGGTGAGGCAGACAGATTGTTTTCGGGTGTTCGATCAGCTCGCGTGTCGGGAAGTCCGACACGTAGGCGTGCAGCTTGCCGCTGTCCAGCGCTTCCAGCGCTGCCGCGTCATCCACGACACCGCCGCGGGCGAAATTGACGAGAATGCCGTTGTCATTCATCAGTGCCAGGCGATCACGGTTCACGAGCCCTCGTGTCGCGTCCATCAACGGCACGTGCACCGTGATGGCATCCGCCTTCTGGAACAACTCGTCGAGCGTCTCCGCCTGCACAACACCGGATGACAACTGCCAGGCGCTGCGCACTGTGATGCCGGGATCGAAGCCAACCACCTTCATGCCCAGCTCCAGCGCCGCGTTGGCCACCTGCACGCCGATGGCCCCGAGACCCACTACGCCCAGTGTGCGCGAAGGCAGCTCGAAGCCGACGAATTGTTTTTTGGCAGCCTCAACCTGCTTATTCAGTTCATCACCTTCGCTGGTCAGTGTCTTTACAAACTCACGGGCGTCGCAGAGATTACGTGCGGCCAGCAGCAAACCGGCGAGCGCCAGCTCTTTGACCGCATTGGCATTGGCGCCCGGCGCGTTGAAGACCGGCACACCCCGCTCCGCCATGGCTGCAACCGGGATGTTGTTGGTACCGGCGCCAGCCCGTCCGACCGCAGCCACTGTGTCTGGAATCTGCATATCGTGCATCTTGTAGGAACGCAGAATGATCGCGTCCGGGCTGCCGATGTCGGAGGCCACTTCATAGGTGTCGCGCGGCAGGCGGCGAAGGCCGGCTACGGCGATGTTGTTCAGGGTTTGTATCTTGTACATCTGTAGAGTCTCGTCTTGAGTCGCGTGTCAGCCGTGACGGCGTTCGAAGTCGGCCATGAAATCGACCAGCGCTTCGATTGCGGCTTCCGGAACCGCGTTGTAGATCGACGCTCGCATACCGCCGACCGAACGATGACCTTTGAGGTTCGTCAGTCCCTGGGCAGCCGACTGCTCGAGAAACGCGGCATCCAGACTGCTGTCGGCGAGCACGAACGGCACGTTCATCCACGAACGGGCGTCCACTGCGACCGGATTGGAGTAAAAGTCCGAGGCATCGATCGCCGCGTACAGCGTGCTCGCCTTGCGTGCGTTGATTGCCGCCATCGCATCAAGTCCGCCGAGCTCCAGCAAATGGCTGAATACGAGGTCGGCGACATACCAGGCGAAGGTCGGCGGCGTGTTGGTCATCGAATCCGACTCGGCATAGGATCGCCACGTCATCAAGTGGGGAATGTTGTCTGGCGCTCGTTTGAGTAAGTCGTTGCGAACGATCACGACGGTGATTCCAGCAGGACCGATATTCTTCTGCGCTCCGGCGTAAATGACGCCGAATTTCGACACATCGATCGGCCGCGATAAAATGGTGCTCGACATGTCGGCGACCAGCGGGACATCACCACCGGGTACGAAGTGAAATTCGACCCCGGCGATGGTTTCGTTTGGCGTGTAGTGCAGATACGCCGCGTTATCGCTGCGTGACCACGTCGACTCGTCCGGAATGTAGGTGAAGTTCCGGTCCGAGGCGTCGGCGGCGATATTCACGTTGCAGAACTTGGCCGCTTCACCAGCCGCCTTCTTGCCCCAGCTCCCCGTCTGCACAAGGTCGATCGTATCTTCGGGTCCTGCCAGGTTGAGCGGTGCCATCGAGAACTGCATCGTCGCTCCGCCCTGCGTGAACAACACGCTGTAATCGTCCGGTATGCCGAGCAAACTGCGCAGGTTGCGCTCAGCCCGTTCGGCGAGCGCGATAAATGTTTTGCTGCGGTGACTGATCTCCATCACCGACATGCCGGTACCCTGCCAGTCGGGCAGGTCCTGTTTGATGGTCTCGAGCACATCGAGAGGTAACGCGGCGGGGCCGGCGCTGAAATTAAAAACGCGCTGCATGATGGTCCTCGGAGGCTGGGTGCAGGGGCGGGTTAAGAGCGTATTGTTACGGTTTGGGGGCGATCTTGCATCCCGAAAATCGACCGTAAGGCTATGAATCCACGAAAGTAGTAGCGGCTGAAACGGTTACTCGTCTTCGTCATCCATCGCTTCGATCCGGGCAAGCCCGACAAGGCGCTGACCGGATTCGAGTCGGATCAGCCGAACCCCCTGCGTGTTGCGACCGGTCACCGAGATATCATCGACCGCTGTGCGCACCAGAGTGCCATTGGAACTGATCAGCATGATCTCGTCGTCGTCCTGCACCAGCAGGCTACCCACGGTACGACCGTTGCGCTCCGTTGTCTGGATCGCAATCACGCCCTGACCGCCTCGACCCTGCAGCGGGAAATCAGTCATCGGCGTGCGTTTACCGTAGCCGTTTTCCGTGGCAGTCAGGATCAAGCCATCCGCAGCCACAGACAAGCCGATCACTTCGTGTCCGTCAGGCAGCTTGATGCCACGCACGCCGGCAGCGCCGCGCCCCATTGGACGGACATCCGACTCGTGGAATCGAATACTCTTGCCCGAACTCGCGACCAACAGAACCTCAGCGTCGCCGTTGGTGATGGCAACATCCACGAGCTTGTCGTCGTCACGCAGGTCGACGGCGATGATGCCGCTCGCCCGCGGTCGCGAAAACTGTGTCAGCGGTGTTTTCTTCACCGTGCCGCCCGAGGTCGCCATGAACACGAAACTGCCTTCCAGGTACTCGTTCACCGGCAAGATCGCGTTAATACGCTCACCGTCTTCCAATGGCAGCAGGTTCACGATCGGTTTGCCGCGCGAGCCACGGCTTGCCTGTGGTACCTGGTAGACCTTCAGCCAGTAGAGCTTGCCGCGGCTCGAGAAACACAAGATCGTGTCGTGGCTGTTGGCTATCACCAGTTTGTCGACGAAATCCTCATCCTTCACCTTGGTAGCGGACCGGCCGCGACCACCGCGTTTCTGCGCCTGGTACACATCGATGGGCTGCGACTTCGCGTAGCCGCCGTGCGACAGCGTAACAACCACGTC
>JBCCNM010000044.1:0-21948 GCA_039025835.1 Pseudomonadota bacterium
GGCAAGCACCTCTACGACTATTTCCGCGAGCGCGTGCCGCACGCCGATGCGGTGTGTTTTGAGGACATCGGTCACTATCCGCAGCTCGAGGCGCCCGAGCGCGTTCTGAGCGAGCTGGCGCCATTCCTGTCGCAGAGAGGCGTTTAGCCCGGGATGGTTCGGCGGTACCCTGTCTGCCATGAACATGCCTCATATCTGGCTGCGCGCTGAGACCAAGCCCAACGAAGCCCGAACACCGCTGACCCCGGACGGTGCCCGTTCGCTGCTCGACAAAGGCTTCGCCGTGACGGTCGAAGTGGATCGCGACCGGGTGTTTCCGATTGACCACTACCGAGCCGCAGGTTGCGACACGGCCGATGGCGGTTCATGGATCGATGCGCCCAGCGACGCATTTATCCTTGGTCTCAAGGAGCTCGCAGACGAGGATTTCGAACTGCAGCACAGGCACATCCACTTTGCGCATGTCTTCAAGGGCCAGTCCGGCGCGAACAACATGCTCGGCCGATTCACAGCCGGTGGCGGCCGTTTGTACGATCTGGAATACCTCGTCGATGAGGCCGGTCGACGCATTGCCGCGTTCGGTTACTGGGCAGGCTACTGCGGGGCGGCCCTGGGCGTGCTGGCGTTTGCCAACAAGGCCGCAGGTGCTGCACGTCCGCTCGCGGCACTCGACTCGTACGCCGGCAAAGACGAGCTGCTCGACAGCGTTCGCACATCGCTGGCGAAGTCCGACGCGCAGCCGCGGATCCTGGTCATCGGCGCAAGAGGGCGGAGCGGAACCGGTGCTGTGGAACTCGGACAGACGCTCGGCCTTGAGGTGATCGAGTGGGATCTGCAGGAGACACAAAAAGGTGGGCCGTTCTTGGAGATCAACAGCGTCGATGTGTTCGTGAACTGCGTGTTCGTGGCCAGTGACCTGCCGCCGTTCGTCACCGCCGATTCATTGTCCGCGCCCGGGCGCGACCTGTCTGTGATCACCGATGTCAGTTGCGATCCCTACGGCGACTACAACCCCTTACCGATCTACCGACAGATCACCACGTTTGATGACCCGACCTTGCGCATCAAGGTGGGCGAACCGCCGCTGCACCTGATCGCGATTGACCACCTGCCATCGTTGCTGCCCCGGGAGAGCAGTGAGGACTATGGCGGTCAATTGTTGCCCTTTTTGGCGACACTGGATCGACCGGATGAGGGTGTCTGGGGACGGGCGAACGCAGTCTACCTGGACAAGACGCGAGCGCTCATCGAGCCCTGAACCGATCCGCGTCAGCGTAGCTCATTCAGCAGTTTACTCGCGGCGCGCAGGGACGATGCACGCAAGGCCGGCATCGGACCCAGTGCGGTCATTGCGTCGACGCTCGAATACAGTGCCGCAATTGCCGTTGCCACATCGCGGATATCCGCCGCATCGGATGCGCTGTAGGTCGCCGATAACTCGTCGGCGATGTCGTCAATGAACTTATCGAACCACCCGGTCGAGTGTCGCGCGCAATTCACCCGCCCAGTACGGCGCCAGCTTCTGCGCTTTTTCGCCGTGACTCAGGCCGTCCGGGAAGTCGAGTTTCTTGAGGTCGTAGAGGTTGAATTGAACCTTCTGTTGCTGATCGATGATCAGGACGCCTGGTGTTCCCCATATGCCATTCAGCTTGGCGACGCTGTCGCCGTTGCGTAACAACGTGAAGTCGTAGTCCTTGTTTTCCATGTAAACCACGGCGTCGCCGTTGTCGTCACGAAAATGCACGGCCAGGACACGAACCTTGTCGCCGTAGTCATCCTGGATCTCCTGCAAATGCGGCATCAGCCGGGTGCAGTAAGGGCACCAGGTCGCCCAGAACAGGACGACGACCGGTTGCTCGGCCGCGGCGTCGCTAAGCTTCAGCACTTCGTTGTCGATCGTGAATAACTGCCAGTCCGGCGCGAGCGGCGCTTCGTCGGCGAGAGCGGCGGTGCAAGCGAGGAGGCTCGCCACCAGAAGGGGGATTATGCGTTTCATGCCAACAACGACCTCCCGAATGGGTGGTTTATTACGCGGATCAGCGGTATCAAGCCAAAGAAAACGGTGATGACCGGCAGCAAACCGGGGAGCCGCTGCTGCGGCGCCCCGTTCGGGCCTCGTTAAAACCGTTCCGGCTTGGTCGTCAGCCCGTGACCAACACCGAAACGTCTAGACGGAGTGCCGATTGATGACCTCTTGCAGCCGGGACTTCGGCTGGACACCAACCACGGTTTCCTTCACCTTGGCGTCTTTGACGAGGACCAGCGTCGGCAGGCTGCGAATACCAAACGCCTGGGCAGCACGGGGATTCTCATCCACGTTGACCTTGGCGATCGTGACCTGTCCACCGTGCTCTCGCGCAAGCTCATCCAGCGTCGGTGCCAGCGTGCGGCAGGGGCCGCACCAGGCTGCCCAGAAATCCACGAGTACGGGTCGATCTGAATTCAGAACAAGCTGTTCGAAATCAGCGTCGGAGACATTGACGGGCGTGAGCTGAGCGTTCATGCGACCTCCTGGCTGTTGTTGTTGACCGGTGACCACGCGTTCGCCGAGAAGGCCGCGTCCACCGGGGTGTCGACAATGTGGTTCACGTAGTTGCTGATTGTCTTCAGGCTGGTTGCCAGAACGACTTCAAGCACATTGGCGCGATTGAAGCCGGCTGCGTAAAACGCCGTGAGGTCTTCGTCGCTGGTCCAGCCACGTTTCTCGGTGACCGTCGTGGCAAAGCGGCGCAGAGCTTCCAGGCGTTCATCGGCAATCGGCTGGTCGTTGCGGATCGCGTCAACCACGTCGCGCGACACCTTTTGCAGGTCGGCGATGGTGGTATGTGCCGCGAGGCAGTAGTGGCATTCGTTGAACCTGCTGACCGCCAGCAGGACGACCTGCTGTTCTGTGCTTGTCAGTGTTGATGACTCCAGGATCTTGCCGAGGCTAAGGTAGCCCTGCAGCGTCGCCGGTGATTCGGCCATCTTGCCGAGCAGGTTGGGGGTAAAGCCGTAGGCCCTGGTGACGTCGGCCAGCAGTTCGGCAGAGCCTTCTGGCGCGTTGTCCTTGTCGTAGATAACAAAGTTGCTCATCTGAATTCTCCAAAGTGGACAGCAGTGCGGATTAACCGCAGATGTTGCAGAGAATTCTGCGCCGGCGCGGCTGGTCTATCTATAGCTAACCGGCCCTGGTTTTGCTATCGATCGTCCATTCTCGTGACGTTTCGAGACGGCATAACCCGCCATGTCCATGCGCTCTGACGGGTGCGTCCTAGCTACGGATCAGATCCGGCAGTGCACGCGCGTTGTGGCTGTCCGGGAACACCTCTGACTCGACAAACCGTTCACTGAGCATCAGGTGCTGCTCGAGAACGCTGCGGAAAACGCTTCGAAGGTCTGTTGTTGGCAGCAGGTCGCGATCTTCATGCAGGTCGCCCTTGGCCAGACCCGGCCAGTCTGCGAGCATCCGGCCACCGTTGACGGCGCCGCCAGTGAGAATAGCCGCCGCACCCGTGCCGTGATCCGTTCCACGCGTGCCGTTGACGCGCACCGTGCGGCCGAACTCCGTGACCACCGCGACAACCGTGCTGTCCCAGGCCTCACCCAGCTCGTCCTTGAGTGTGCCAAGACCGGCATCGAGTCCGCCAAGACGGTTGGCAAGCTGGCCTTCGTCGGCACCCTGGTTGGCGTGGGTGTCCCAACCCCCGGCCTCGATTACCGCGATGCGGGGTCCGTTGTCCGCTGTCAGGAAGCGAGCCGCTGATGTCATTGTCGATGCGAACTGCTGATTCTGTCGGATTCGGCCATTCGCCATGTCGCCGGCGATGGCCTGTGAATCCATCGCCTGGGCCAGCCGAGTCGCGAAGAATGTGTCTGAGCTGTAGAGATCCTGCAGGCGGGCGAGCGTCGCGTCCTGCACGTCCGGCATTCGCGACGGCGCCCAGCTGGTGACCGACTGGTCGCCGCGCAGCACCAGCGGCGTATTCTGCGACAGTGCGATCGCAGCCTCATGGCCGCTGCCGCCGCCGAGCGGTGCGAGCGCCCGATTCAGCCAGCCGTCACGCACGCCGACGACGGACGTCGTGCCCTTCTCCAGCAGGTCCTGGCCGTCAAAGTGGGATCGCTCGCGATAGGGACTGGCAACCGCGTGCACAAACAGCGCGTCGTTGCCGCGGTACATCGCGTGCAGGTTGGGCATGGCCGGGTGCAGGCCGAACAAATCGTCGACCGGGAGCACGCCGCCCGGCCTGCCCGGTCCGGCAAGTGCGAGCTCACCTCGGAGCTTCGCGTAATCGGGGTCACCCACGGGGGGCAACAGAGCGAGGCCGTCCAGCGCGCCTCTGAGAATCACCAGGACAAAGCGGCGATCATCCGGCACGGCAGCCGCAACCGGCATCCAGCTCAGTAAACTGGCGCCTCCGATGCCCTTGAGGATTTGTCGTCTGTCCATGATCTATCTCCTCTGGAAGTCCGGGCTGGCGAGCAGCAGGGTTGTGCCTTGCATCACACTCTCGGCGCGTCGAACCGCCAGGCGGGTTCTTGCGGTGAACGCATCGCCGAGCACGGCGTCACCGAGCTCTGCCGGATCGACGCGGCTGCCAGCGTAGTTGGCGACAGCCGACGACCACTCGATGCGCTTGTAGAGTGCGTCGGGACCGCCCCAGGCCTCTGCCGTGTCCGCCCAGCCCTCCGGCGAGCCGGGGCGGTAGGCCGTCTGGCCCATCGTATCCAGCGCGCCCGAGACAAAGCGACCGTCACCGGGTACATGGTCAAAGGCTCGGAAAGCCGATATCACAAAATCATTCGGCGTTTTGTATTTCGGGGTCAGCGCCGCGAAGGCTTCCTCAGACTCAATCAGTGCGCGATACACCGGATCGAGCTCAGCATCACTTTCGAGATACACACTTGCCAGCCGCTCAACGAGCGATGCCGGTGGTGCATCGGCTACGAAGTGCCGGGCCAGCTTGGTGGCAACAAAGCGGGCGGTGGACGGGTGTCGCGCGAGGTCTTCGAGGACCGCTTCACCCTGGCGTATATCCTTTTGTGCGTAGCGCTTGCCGAGGATTCGCTGGGCGCCGGGCTCGTGAATGTTTTCGCGAAACTCGAAGAGCCCCGGTTCTCCATCGGCAAAACGGCCCTGCGGATTGGCGCCGCCGATCGACCAGCCGGTGATCACGCGCGCAAACGCGGTCACATCGTCCTGTGTGTAGCCGCCGTCGACGCCAAGCGTGTGCAGCTCAAGGATTTCCCGCGCCAGGTTTTCGTTCAGGCCAAGCTCAAGATCACGACGAAACCGCTTTGCGCGTTTCCCCAGCGTCGAACCGGGGCCGATGGAGCGCTGGTTGTCCAGATACAGAATCATCGCCGGGTGTTTCACGGCTGCTTTAAGAAGTGTCGCGAAATTGCCGTGTATGTTCGGCCGAATGGCCTCGTTTTCATACAGTCCGGCGATCGCCGGGATAGGCTGCTTGTCCGCGGATACCGCAAAATGATTTGACCAGAAGTGCACCAGTCGCTCGGCGAACGGCCGCTCGGTTGCGGCTGCGTTGCGGTAGCGTGCGGTAACCTGGTCAAGGTAGTGACGGCGTACACGCCGACCGTAGTTTTTGACGAAGTCGTCGTCGTTCTGGCGCGCCTCTCGACGCTGCATCCTCAACTCGTTGACTTCGACGATGACGTCACGGCTGGCGGGCAGGTCGCGCAGGGTGTCGCCCGCACCGATCTGTTCGATCAGCCAGCCGCGGGCGTCACGTCCAATGCGCGCAAGATCGCCCGGTCTCGCACCGAGGCCGAAGCGATTCGCAGCAATAATGGCGTTTTTGGTCACGGTCCCGATCCCTGCACGTCTGTCCTCCAATAACGCGACGGTCAGGGATTGGTTGACTGACAGCCGCGTCTATATGACACACGGCCCGGTGATTACTCGTCGGACGACGCTCCGCTGAGTGTGGCATCGAGCATTTCGACCAGCTCATCACGAGAGTAGCTGTACGGGCCCCACTCGTTGAGCTGTACGAGCTCATTGATTTTCGTGCGGATGGTGATGTTTTGTTCCTGCTCGTCCGGCACGACCATGTAGCGCCGCAGCGGCTCCTCGTCGAACAGCGCATGCACAAACGCCGCCGAGACCTCGTCAGGTTCCTTGTACGACAGCTCTCGCTCCACGGTCTGCTGATACGACTGCTGCATCTCGTCGGTGATTTCACCGCCGTCTGCAGCGATTCTGTCGAACGCACGGGACACGCTGCTGCGGCGGATGTTGGACTTGTAGTTGCCCGGCTCGACGACCGCGACCCAGACCTCTGCGGATTCCATTTCCGCGCCGAAGCTGTCGGTAAAAGCTTCGATCCAGTGTTTGCTGCCGGAGTAAGCGCTGAAGCCGGGGAATGCGGCCAGCGTACCGGCAATGGAACCGGTGGTGATGATTCGGCCCTTGGATTCCATGATCATCGGCGTAAACGCCTGGGTGACGCGGTACACACCCTCCACATTGACGTCATAGACAAAGGTCTGGTCGTCGATCGATGTGTCGAGGACCGAGCCACCACCGCCGACACCGGCGTTGTTCACGAGGCCCCAGAGTCCCGTGCCTTTTTCACGAACCATTTCGACCGCGGCGTCGATGTCTTCCTGGCTCGTCACATCCAGCTTCACGGCCGTGATGTTATCGATAGCGTCTAGCGCATCGAGGTCTGCCTGTTTGCGGGCGCCGGCGTAGACGTGGTGACCATCACTGGCCAGTGTTTCGGCGAGATTGCGACCGATGCCGGTGCTGGCACCGGTGATCAGGATGGACTTCTTGTGGTTGTCGGCCTCGGCTGCGCCACCGAGCAGGCCGCCCAGCAGTACCAGGCATAGCAGTAAGTGCTTCATGCTAACCCCTCCCCAAGGGTTAATGTTGAGGCTTGTTTGACTCAGGTCGCGTCGTTCAGTTCATCGAGCATCCGGCGGATCTCGCCCAAACGCATGTCAAATTCGTTTTCAAGCGCCTCAATCTGTTTCTTCACAGTCTTGACCGTGCAGTCTGTTTTTTCGCGCAGTTTCAGCAGAGACTCCAGTTCCCGGCGAATCTCCTTGAGTCGCGGGGACGTGGCGAGAACGGTACCGGCGATCTTGTCAGGCTCCGGGGTTTGCTGGATGCGCGGAAACTCGAAACTCTTGCTGGTTGGCAGCAAAGACCCCTTTTCGCGTTTGTAGGTGATACGCAGAGTATCGATGCGGTTCATGCTGTTGATCGCGTACGAGACGATCTGCTGCGGGTTCTGGATGCCCATTTCCGTCAATCGAGGGTAGTCGCTCACTAGTGTCTCTCCGCTGGCCAGTCCGCACGACTATACCTGAGCGACGACCCTGAAACACGGTACCGACGGCCGATCAGTACGACGAAATTTGTGTCCCTGTTTGGACGCGAGCCCGGATGTCAGGCGGCGACGCCGGTGAACAGGCGCGTACTGAGCCCCGCGGCAGATTCCAGCACGAGGTTTGCGGCTCTGAAGTCCTGGCCCCTTGTAAACTGGCCGGGCGTTACGATCGTGTAAATCCCGGCGGCACGAGCGGAGGTAAGCGATGCCTCGCTGTCCTCGATCGCTACCGCCTCACTCGCATGGACGCCAAGCCGTTCGAGGGCGGTCAGGTAGGCATCCGGTGCCGGCTTGCCGTTCAAGACATCGTCTCGCGTTACGATGGTGGCGAACTGGTCGAGTGACAAGGCGCCGATCGCACCGTCGATGATCGCGTCGATGTTCGGGCGATAGGTGGATGTCACGAGAGCCACGTCGACGTTTCGCGACATCGCTGTGTTGATCAGTTCGGCGATACCGGGGCGGAGTTCGACGCCCTGTCGCACCTCCGCGCAGGCGATTTCCGTCTTGCGTGCGTGAATCGACTCAATCTGGATCTGGCTAAGGCAGCCGCCCTCGGCCTCGCTGAGCTGTTGCAGTCGGTAGCGCCCACCCGCCGCCTTCAGGAGTTCTGCGTAGGTGTCTCGATCCCAGTGCCAGCTGACCACAGCCTCGGCCAGCGCCTGGTTATAGGCGCGCCGCTGGATATCGGATGTTTCGGCAATGACGCCGATGGAGCCGAGCAGCAATGCTTTCATGCGTGTGATGACTCGCCGATCAAAACAGCATGGTAGGCGAGCTGTGCACTCAGGATAAGCGCCGGTGACGCACTGTTGCGTTTTGATGTGATTTCGAAACACATCGCGGCTCACGTAGACTGCCGTCTGCCCTTTCACACCGGAGATGTTCATGCGTGCTGTATTTCTTTGCCTGTTGGTGGGTCTGTTCACCCCTGCCATGGCCGAACACTTTGCCAATACCGACGTGTTCGACCTTGAGCTGGCCGCGGATCCGCAGATTTCGCCGGATGGTTCGCAGGTGGTCTACGTGCGCCGATCCATGGACATCATGAGTGACCGAGCGGTGGGCAACCTGTGGATCGTCGATACTGACGGTGACAGCCACCGGCCGCTGTTGTCCGGTCGCAGCAGTTTCAGCAGTCCGCGCTGGTCGCCGGACGGCGACCGATTGGCCTACGTCAGCGCTGACGACAATGGCAAGGCGCAGATCCACGTGCGCTGGATGGACACCGGGCAGACCGCGGTACTCAGCAACCTGCAGCAGTCGCCGCAATCGATGAGCTGGGCGCCGGACGGACAATCGCTCGCGTTCATCATGTTCGTCGCCGACGCGAACACACCCCTGGTTGCGCCGCCACCGAAGCCGGCAGGTGCCGAGTGGGCGCCGGGTGTGCGCGTGATCGAGACGTTGCCGTACCGTTCGGACGGGCGCGGCTTTCTTCGCACAGGTTACAACCACGTCTTCCTGCTGCCGGCGGACGGCGGTTCGCCGCGTCAGCTCACCGACGGGAATTACAACCACTCCGGACCACTCGCCTGGTCGCCTGACGGTGATGAGCTGGTGTTCTCAGCCAGTCGGATCGAGGATGCTGAGCACCAACCGCTGGAATCCGAACTCTGGGCACTGGATATTCCAGGCGGCGAGATGACACAGCTTACCGATCGCGACGGTCCGGATGGCTCGCCGGCGATATCGCCGGACGGGCGGCGTATCGCCTACCTGGGCTTCGATGACAGGAAGATGAGCTGGGAGCAAGCCGACGTCTACGTGCTCGATCGCGAGAGCGGGGCGACGCGGAAGCTCACCGGGGATTTTGATCGGACCATCGGTGCCGTGCGCTGGGGCGGCTCATCGTCCCGGCTGCTGGTGCAGTACCAGGATCGTGGTCGTACCCATGTTGGCAGTCTTGGTATGAATGGACGCATCGAGTCACTGACATCGCAGGTCGGCGGCGTGTCGATCGGTCGCCCGTACAACAGCGGATCGTTTTCAGTCGCGAAAGACGGCAGTTTCGCCTACACCGAGGGGCGCCCGGATCGCCCGGCGGACGTCGCCGTCGGCAAGCGTAATCGTGAGCTCGTTCGACTGACCGACCTGAACGCGGACTTGTTCGGGCACAAGACGCTCGGCCAGGTCGAGGAAATTCGCTGGCCGTCTGCGAGCGGGGATTACGAAATACCCGGTTGGCTGGTCACGCCGCCGGACTTCGATCCCGACAAGGAGTACCCGTTTATTCTTGAGATTCACGGCGGCCCGCACACGGCCTACGGACCGCATTTTTCCGCCGAGGTGCAGCTGTTTGCTGCTGCGGGTTACGTCGTGCTGTACGCAAATCCGCGAGGTTCAATCAGTTACGGACGCGAATTCGCGCTGGAGATTCATCACAACTACCCGTCCGAAGACTACGATGACCTGATGGCAGGTGTGGATGCAGTGCTGGAGCGCGGTTACGTCGATGAGGATGCGCTGTACGTGACGGGCGGCTCCGGCGGCGGTGTACTAACGGCCTGGATTGTCGGCAAGACCGATCGTTTTCGTGCAGCCGTGGTCGCCAAGCCGGTCATCAACTGGGCCAGCTTCGCGCTGACCGCCGATGCATCGCATTACTTTACGCGTTACTGGTTCCCGTCAATGCCGTGGGAAGACCCGATGGGGTATTGGGAGCGCTCGCCGCTGTCGCTGGTCGGCAATGTCACGACGCCGACCGCGCTGCTCACCGGCGAAGCCGATTTTCGCACGCCGATGCCGGAATCCGAGCAGTACTACCAGGCGTTAAAGCTCCGCAAGGTGGACACAGCGCTGATCCGGATACCGGAGGCATCGCACGGAATCGCGAGCCGGCCATCGCATCTGATTGCCAAGGTCGACAATATTCTCGCGTGGTTTGCGCGCTACCCGGCCCCGGAGTAGTGGCCGTCAGTTAAAGCGCACCAGCCGACCCGGTCGGGCCGCTGTCACGGTGTCCCGGTCGATGACGACTTCGCCGTTGACGAGTGTGTGCAGGAAGCCGCGCGCTTCCTGCATAAGGCGCTGGCCGCCGGCGGGCAGGTCCTGGATCATCGCCGGCGCTTCCAGCGTCAGTGCGTCGTAATCGATGATATTGAGGTCGGCGCGTCGGCCCACCTCGATGCGACCGCGGTCGCGCAGCCCGAGGTAGTCGGCGGGATCGGCGGTCAGCATTTGCACCGCCCGCGCGAGATCGATGCGCCCACGCTCCCGGTCCCGAGTCCAGTGCGACAGGAAGTAGGCCGGGAAGCTGGCGTCGCAAATCGTGCCGACGTGCGCGCCGCCGTCTGACAGTCCGAGCATCGCATTCGGGTGCGTCAGCATCTCGTGCACATCGTCATAGTTGAAATTGATGTAGTTGTAGATTGGAAAATAGATCAGCTGCCGCCCGTCGAGCTCGAGACAAACATCGTAGAGCTTGTCCATAACCGGCACACCGTCACGCTGTGCTTCTGCCCCCAGTGATTGCTCGGCCGGCTGCTCGTAGTCCGGTTCTGCGCCGAGTCGGAACAGCTTGAACGCGACCGTGTCGATGTCACCGATGATGCGATCCACGATCGGAGGTATTGGTGAGCCCGGGCCCGACAAGGTCATGGGCGGGTCAGCCAGGCAGCGCGTCTTGAACGCCGGATCTCGCATGATCGCTACCCGCTCCTCGAGCGGTTTGTCGCGAATGGCGAGATAGGCCGGCTGCGCGAGCACCGGATGGAAGGTGCATTGCAGTCCATTGAAGACGCCAATCGCGCGCGGTGCCACCTGCACACGGAAATCGACGCCGTCGGCGTTCAGTCGCTCGGTTTCCGTAAGGATCTTGCGCCATTGATTCGGCGCGAGGTCGCGCTGCATCAGCGACATCGAGCACGGTCGACCGCCGCCGGCGCGGGCGAAGGATTCCATCGCCCGAAATTCGTGGTCGAAGTGGTCGCCTTCGCGTTCCAGATTGAAATCGCTGACCGCCTGCAATACACCGCGTGGTCGTCCTTGCAGGGCAGAGGCAATGCCGGCAAGTTCCTCGAGCGAGGCTTCGCTCGACGGCGTCCAGTCGCCGTCGGAGGTTCGGTGCACGTCGGAGCGCCCGGTCGAAAAACCGGCGGCGCCGGCATCCATCGCCTCGGCCACAAGCTCGTGCATGCGGCGGATGTCGTCCTCGGTTGCGACCTCATCGCAACCGGCGCGCTCGCCCATGACGTACATGCGCAGCGGATCGTGCACGGCCATAACGCCGAAATCGATCGTATGCGGCAGGCGATCAATCGCGTCCATGTATTCGGGGAACGACTCCCAGTCCCAACGAATGCCCTCGTGCAGTGCCGTGCCGGGGATGTCCTCAACACCCTCCATCAGGCGTACGAGTGCGTCTTCGCCGCCGCGATGCACCGGCGCAAAGCCGACGCCGCAGTTGCCGAAGATCGCGGTCGTGACACCGAAATTGACCGACGGTTTTAGCTCCTGGTCCCAGCTCACCTGGCCGTCGTAGTGGGTGTGCAGATCGATAAAGCCCGGCGTTACCGTAGCGCCATCGGCGTCGATGATCTGTTTGCCGGTCAGTCCTCGGCCGATATCGGCGATCAAGCCGTCGCGGATACCAATATCCGCGCTGCCGGCGTCCCCACCCGAGCCGTCGTAAACACGCCCACCTTTAATGACGATGTCCAAAGCCATCAGCTCGCCCCCCTGCGATCCAGCAAGCGCAATAATAATACGATCGATGCCCCGGCGATCAGGTGCCACAGCCCCCAGGTCGCCGCGATAGCCGCGGCGCCGCCCAGCCCCTTTAACTGGCCGATCAGGATCACAATCGCGAGTCCGGAATTCTGGATGCCGACCTCGATAGTCAACGAGCGCCGGGAGGGCGGGTCGGCGCGCACGACCAGCGCTGTAAGGAAGCCAAGCGCGAATGCCGACGCGTTGTGAAAAATCGCGATGCCGAACAGCAGCCCGATAGCTGGCAGCAGGATCGGCACAAACTGGAACGCGCCGTAGATAATCACGCCCACCAGCACGAGTGTGCCGATGGGCGCTGTGAGTTTCTTCAATCGGGCTGCAAGGTCCGGTGCTCGTGCGGCGAGGATCATGCCGAGCGCGAGCGGCACGCCCAGCAAGACCGTGGTCTGGATGAGAAAGCTGACCGGACTGACGTCGATAGACTGCAACAGCTCGGCCGTCGGTGCGTAGCGGTTCGACCAGAACAGGATTGATACCGGGGTCATAAACGCTGCCAGCACACTGGATGTCGCTGTCAACGACACGGAGTAGGCGACATTACCGCGCGCGAGGTAGGCCAACAGGTTGGACGTCGTACCGCCCGGACAACAGGCGACGACGATCATGCCGAGTGCGACAGAAGGCACCGGCGACAATAGGTGCAATAGGCCGAGGGTCAGTAGCGGCAGGCCGAGAATCTGTGCCAGCACGCCGCCGAAGTACACCGCTGGTGCTGTGCGCACGATGCTGAAATCGCTGGCGCGCAGCCCCAGTGCGATGCTGAACATGATGACCATCAGCGAGATGGCGAGAACGGCCTGGCCCAGCGGGTCTAACTGAATCTGCAGCGCATTGAGTGCGGCGGTATCCATTGTATGGCTGGGCTGTCCCTGCAAGATCAGCAAACAGCTTAGTGCGATCGGTGAGCAGATGACAGCCCACAAAAAAGGCCCCGACGAACGGGGCCTTTGTTTGCCATTGTCTCTCTCTAGTCGTCGTCGCGGTCAATTCGCGCCGGGAAAGTTCTCGACAGCGGCTCGACCTGGCCACGTAACTCACCGGCCGGAAACGCGAAGGTATGCAGATTCCAGTACACCTGACCATCGTCGATAGCCTGTGCGAGATCATGCAGGTTGCTAATCGAGCGGCCGATGGCACCGGCACAGGCATCTGCGTCGGGGAACTGTGAGTTAAACAGCCTGCCGATAACGGTGTTTGCATCCAGCGTAATGGTTTCGCTGTTGTCGTTTGCAGCAGCAACGAGATCAATAGCGCCGATCGCGATGGGTCCGTTGGCGCCCGCTACGTTGCAGTGCAGGTGCAGACGGGAGACGTTCCCCTCCAGGTTCGAGAAGGTAACGCGGATATCGGCCCGGGTGAATCGGCGGTTAAAGCTGATGACGGCGAGCGCCTTGCCGTCGGATTCAACGGCGATGTCCTGCACTTCCTCATCTGCCGTAAGTACGGTTTTGGATTCGAAACGAACACGTTGCTTGTCGGCGAATGCCGCCGTGCTGGCAAACAGTGCGAGTACGCTCAAGGTAGCTACTACCAGGGTTTTCATTGTTGGTTCTCCAAGTGGATTATTGCGACGCGTTGCACCGAAGTGATACGCACTTGGTGAACGCCTCACAGACGGTCACAGGTTCAATCTCACTAAACATTTTTTCATAAAAAACCGGGCCACTTGCGTGGCCCGGTCTTCCCTTACGCCCGGTTAGTAACCGCTGCCCTGAGACACGTCCTGTGTCTCGCTTGGGCTGACGGTGAACCAGGTGCCGTAAACGCCGTTAACATCCTCCGGACTCTGGTCGCCGGAGAAGAAGTACAGCGGGTCGCCCTGATAGGTCCACTGACGCGAACCGTCTTCTCTGTCGATGATGCCGAAGTCACCGACGGCGCTGTCCGCCTCGTTCGCGAACAGCGGCGGCCAGGTGACAGCGCAACCACCGTTGCAGTCCGAGTCACCAGCGCCGTCGCCTTCTGCGTCCGTACGGTCATTGTCAAAACGGTACAGCGTAAAACCGGTTCTCAGCGACGATGTCTCCGCACGGTCACCGTTACCGTCGACCTCGGCGATGACGCCGCGCGCCTCGAAGATGTCGCCTTCGTTGGCGTCGGTGACTACCTGCACCGGTGCACGCCGGGCGAGATGCCAGACGTTGCCCGCCTGATCGCCGTTGACGTCACCGGCCGCAAAGTCACTGGCAAAGAAGTACATCGGTTCGCCATTGATCGCCCACTGGCGGGCGCCATCGTCGCGTTCGATGATCGTGTAGCGACCGAACTCGGTAGCACCAGCGTCGACAAACAGCGGCGGCCAGGTTTGTGCGCATCCGCCGTTGCAGTCCGAGTCACCGGCGCCGTCGCCACTCGCATCGTTGACGTCATTGTCGAAGACGTACAGTGAGAAGCCGGTTAGTTCAGCACGCTCAAATGTCGGTGCACCGCTTGCGTCCAGGCCTCGCGTTGACGTAGCCGCAACGACGATCGGGCCAAGCGCCGAGTCGCCGGCTTCAAACGGTGCCGGTCGTGCGACGTACCAGACGTTGCCGGCACCTTCACCCTCGGTATCACCGGGCGCCAGGTCCGGCGCGAAGAAATACAACGGCAGGCCGAGCAGCGCCCACTGCCGAGTTCCGTCGTCTCGGGTCACAATCGTAAACGGACCCCCTTCGGTGGCGCCGGGGTCGGCGTACAGCGGCGGCCAGGTTTCTGCACAGCCGGCGTTGCAGTCCGAATCGCCGTTACCGTCACCGTCGGTATCATTGCGATCATTCTCAAACGTGTACAGCGTGAAGCCCTCTCGCTCGTCACGTGTGTCCGCTATGCCGCCGCTACCGTCGACACCGCGAACCGAGCCGCGGCCGACAAACACGGTGCCTTTCGCGCTGGCGTCAACATCACCGCGCATCCATGGATCCGGTCGAGCGACGTACCAGACATCGCCGTTGCCATCGCCATTGGTTTCCCCGGCATTGGCATCGCCGGCGAAGGTGTACAACGGCAGTCCCTTGAACGCCCACTGCAGCGACGTGCCGTCATCGCGCGTAATTATCGAGAACGCGCCTGTCGCCTCGGATGTCGCATCCGCAAGCAGGGGCGGCCAGTTGTCGGCACAGCCACCGTTGCAGTCCGAGTCGCCCGCACCGTCACCGTCGACGTCGTCGCGATCGTTCTCGAAGGTGTAGAGCGTGAAACCGTCCGCTTCCTTGGCGAAGACTTCACCGATGTCGGTGACACTGGTCGCACCCGGCGCGGCGGACTGCGGCGCATTGACCGGTGGAGGCGGTGGTGGCGTAACCACCGGATCTGCGGGGGCGGGGTCGTCTGAGCTTGAGCTGCATCCGGCGAGCACGGCGAGCGCCGCAGCAGCCAGCAGGTGTTGCAGGGAACGTCTGTCCATTATCTGAATCCTCTGGGGGTAATTGGGGCGCACGAAGCCGTGCGTGTTCAGCCCGTAAACCCCCCGCCGCCGCCAAAAGGTTCAACGCATCCGCGACAGTTACATTCGGTTACGACTCGTTTTTTTCAGGTGAGGATTGAACCTTTTGTTGGCCTTGTGGTGTGAACGCAGTAACAGGTAACGTGGATTGCAATGGTTCGGAGGCTTTCCGGCTCCGCCTTACGGCATGACGAGTACATCGAACGACGACGATGATCGCGCTTTGATCAACCGGGTCGCATCGCAACGCGATGCGGGAGCGTTTGAGCGCCTGTACCACAGCTACCGGCGTCGCCTGGGCCCGTTCATGTATCGCTTTGTGCGCGATGTGGCGGCAAACGAGGAGACTTTTAACGACGTCATGATGACGGTATGGCGCAAAGCGGAGAGTTATAACGGCAGCTCACGAGTCTCCACGTGGATTTTTGGAATAGCTTATCGACAGTGCCTGAAGGCGCTGCGGCAGGCCGGGAAAGATCCCGGTTCCGATGAACATCGCGAAGTGGCTGATGAGAATACACCGTCGCTCGAACGGCAGGATCTGGTCGAGCGAGCCCTCAACGGCCTGTCCGCCGAGCACCGTCTGGTGATCGAGTTGTCGTACTTCGCCGGGCATTCGTACCAGGAAATCGCCGAGATTGCGGGGTGTCCTGAGAACACCGTGAAAACACGAGTGTTTCATGCGCGCAAGCGGCTGAGAGTGATCATGAATGAATTGGGTGAGCAGCACAGCTGACCGGGAGCACGATATGACTAACGTGACGGAATTTGCGACTCGTGGCGAGATTGAAGACGACCTGCTCGTGGTTGACTACGTCGCAGGGAGACTGACCGGCGACGCGCGAATGGCGTTCGAAACGCAGTTGGCATCCGATGCCGAACTCAGGCTGGCCGTAGAGGAAGAGCGACAATTGCGCGCCGCGCTGACGGCGGCCCCGGATGTCGGAGTCCCGCCAGCCACTGGCTTCGAGTCGTTGCGCGATGAGATAGCGTCGGATCGCTCACCGGTCGCGTGGCGTCATCCATCTGTCGCGGCCGGTGCCGCCCTTATCGCATTCGCTTTTCTGCTGGCGTTGCTGCGACCCGGAGGCGACACGCTGCCGGATGTTGAGGACGCAGCATTTACGGGGCTCTCAGAGAATCCGGCGCTCGTGTCGGACGGCAACACTGTCACCATTGTGTTTGCGCCGGGCGTCTCTGCCGATGAACGCGCAGACATATCTGCTCAGCTCGGCTTCACGCTGGTCGACGGACCGAACGCGGTCGGTGCCTGGACCGCGGTTGCTACGGTCGATGTCGACCGCGAGACCCTGACACGCTGGCGCGAGGATCCGAGAATCGATCTCGCAGAGCCCCGGCGTTACGAGAGTCCGTGATGCGCTTCCTGATACTGACAGCACTGGTGTTTGTCGCGACCGGCACGCTGACGGCAACCGCAGATGAGACGGTGGCCAGCGAGTGGGTCGTCGTTATGACTGACACACGACCCGAGCGTCGTCGCGGCTGGTCAAGCGGAGTCGGCTACTCAGGAACCTATAACTACGCTGAAGACCCTGAGTTGAAACGGCTTGCTCGTCGCCTCGCAAAGGACTTTCCGGTAACCGTGACTCGCCAGTGGCCGATCCGCGCCTTGTCGGTACACTGTGTTGTGATTCGGATCGATCGCGACGCTGACAAAACGCTCTCGGCCCTGCGCAACGACAAGCGGGTTGAGTGGGTCCAGCCGCTCAACGAGTTTCGGGGTCTGTCCCGGCAACAGGATCCATACCGACATCTGCAGTCGTCACTGGATACCTTGAACGTGGCGCCGTTGCACAGTGAGTTTTCCGGACAGGGAGTCCGTATTGCAATGGTCGACTCGGGCGTCGAGGTGGATCATCCGGATATTCGGCACGCATTGGTGGACGCCGTTGATTTCGTCGGCCAGGCCAGCGGCGGCGAACGCCACGGCACCGGAGTAGCCGGTGTTATCGTCGCACACGGCGCCAATGGGCAGGGTATCAGCGGCGTCGCACCGGGTGCTGAACTCTACGCCTATCGAGGCTGTTGGGACGCTGACGACGGCAGCACCCGCTGCAACAGTCTGACCCTGTCTCTCGCGCTCGATCATGCGATAGGAGCGCAGCCGCACGTGGTCAATCTCAGCCTGACCGGTCCGCGCGACCCGCTGCTCGATCGGCTTGTTGATCGTTTATTGCAGCAAGGCGCCGTCGTCGTGACAGCGTATGACGAGCAGCGCGGCGACAAGCGATTCCCGTCGCCGACGGATGGCGTACTGATCGTGCACGACGGTTCAAAACTGTCATCGGAATCCCTGACGGGTTTTTACGCTCCGGGTCAGGCGGTGCTCACCGCGCAGCCCGGACACGCCTGGGACTTCATGGACGGCTCCTCGCTGGCCGCAGCTCACGTCTCGGGTGTCATGGCGCTGCTGTTGGAAGCGCGTCCGACACAGGCTGGCGACGATTGGGTGCCCGCGCTACTCGCCAGCCTGCGTTCGTCCCCAGGCGGTCGCAGTATCGATGCATGTCAGGCGCTGCGATTTCTTGAGGGTCGGGTTGACTGCGACGCGGTCAGCGCAGTCGATAACTAACGCGCAATGCGACGCTGTCCCGATCAATGCCGAACACTCCGGTCGAGTCGTTGTCGACCGTATTCCATGACAGTGACAGGTCGAAGCGGCCGGCACTGATTCCGCCGCCGATCTCGAGCCACCCGATATCGGTGTCGATGTCGCCGCCCACGCGGCCAACGCCTGCCGAGGCCAGCAGGTAGGCGCGGTCTGTGATCGTCGGGCGAAACGTCAATCCGGCATTCACAGCGGCAGCACGGCCGTAGTAATCCGGCGAATACGCCAGCATGACGGCGAACGACCGATTGACGTGCCAGTCTCCCCGCAACTCGGCATAGCTCCAGTCCGCAACATCGATAAATTCGTTTCTCGAGATGGAGACCTCCAGCGCGCTGTCGTTGCCCAGCGATCGGAAGTAGCCGATGTGCGCATTCAGGTTGCGTGTCAGTGAGAGACCCGACGGCTCGCCATCGGCAAAGTAGCCGCCGCCGCCGATAAACCAACCTGACTGGAAGTCATAGCTTCCGGAGATGCCCACCGCGGGTCTGTCGTTACTGATATCTGCACCACGGTGAACCACCTGCGAGAACGCATGGATTTCAACGGACTCGCTGGCGCTGGCCGCGGCTGAAAACGCAAACAGGAGACTCGGCAGAACTGAGCGCACTAGAAATAATCCGGCTCGTTTCCGGCGATCCATTTGATGTTGCAGCCGATGCTCGGTTTTTGCTCGGCAGCCGGTGGGTGGCCGCTCAGCACCGCATCGAGCGCGACGCGAAGGTCGCTACCGTCCACCGGAACGCCATTGGATGGTCGACTGTCGTCGAGCTGGCCGCGATACACCAGCTGCAGCATATCGTCAAACAGGAAAAAGTCCGGTGTGCATGCTGCCCGGTAGGCCTTCGCGACGGATTGGTCCTCGTCGACGAGATACGGAAACGTGTATCCGAGCCGCTCCGCTTCTTCCCGCATTCGGTCCGGCGCATCCGCCGGGTACTTCTCAAAGTCGTTGCTGCTGATCGCGTAGATCGCTACGCCCTTCGGTGCGTAGTCCGTGCCCAGTCGCGCGAGTTCATCGCCCACGTGTTTCACGAACGGGCAATGGTTGCAGATGAACATCACCAGCGTTGCCGGGGCACCGGTTGCGAGCTGGTAGAGGTTGCCATCCGCATCCGGCAGTGAGAACGGGGGTGCGGTCGTGCCCAGCGGCAGCATTTCAGATTCAACGGCGGCCATCACAGCTTCCTTCGTCATTGATGTCGACAGAATACCGCAGGATCACGGCCGCATTTTGCCTGCTTTCACGGCCTTCCGATTTCGTTTGCCTTGCTCGGTTTTTTCTGTTAACGTTTGTTAACAAATGAATAGCAAACGAAATCAAATGTAATCAAATGTAATCAAATGCCTAACAAAACCAAGCAAATCGGTGTGCGACTCACCGATCAGGAAGCGGAGTTCCTGGCAACCCTGAAAGTTGAAAATGCCGTGACGCCGAGCGACAAGCTCCGCGCCATCATCGATGAAGCCCGCCAGCGGCATCGCGGCACGGAAGACTACGCAGGCTCTTTGAAGCTGGTGCAGGACCTTGTCGCTCCGTCGGCACGCATCGTGCGGCAGAGCGAGAACGACCAGCGTATGCACTCGGAGCTCGTCACGCGACTGGAGGAGTGGGCGCCGGAGTGCCTCGCGTACCTGCTCGCCTCGAACGGCAGGGACACCGCACTCGACAAAAAGCAGCTCGTCGATATCGAAGCCGCAATGGTGCAGCGGGTCGTTGTACTGATGACGTCCGTGCTGCAGCTCGCTGTAACGCGCACCGCGCCGCTGTACAACAAGCGGGCGCTGGATGAATCGATCGAGCCAGTGCTTGAGCTGGCCCGAGTCATTGACACCGTAAGACAACAGAACACTTAGGAGGAGGAGAGCAATGACAGAAACAATGGCAAGACGCGTCAGTCGGCTGATCAGCGGCCGATTCAACGCCATGGTCGATGCCGTCGAAGGTGCCAGTCCGGAGACGGTCATGGAAGAAGCGATCCGCGAAGTCGATCGTGCTGTCGATGAAGTGCGTGCCGAACTCGGCGAAGTGATCGCCGGTACACATCACGCAAGCAAGCGCCTGGCAGACGAGACCAACAAGCACACCGAACTCGGTAAAAAAGTCGAGCTTGCGGTGGCAGAGGGTCGGGACGACCTGGCCGAAGCGGCTATCGCACACCAGATGGACATCGAGGCGAAAATCCCGGTGCTTGAAGCAGCGATCGAAGACGGCAAAGCCAACGAGGCGGAGCTTGAGAAATACGTTGCTGCCCTGAAGGCGCGTCGTCGTGAAATGGAGGAGGAGCTCGTGACCTTCCGGTCCGCCAAATCCGAATCACCTGCGATGAGCAACGGTGCACCGAATGGGTCGAGCGTCGACAGCAAGGTCGACAAGGCAAACGCCGCATTTGACCGGGTCATGACTCGTGCGAGTGGTGTCCCGGGCATGTCGACGCCCGAAGATCGAAAGAGTGCGAAGGACCTCGCCGAGCTGGATGAGTTGGCGCGAAAATCCGCCATCGCCGAGCGACTCGCCAAAGCTAAAGGTGACAGCTAACGATGATTGATCTCCTGACATCAGGCAACAACGCACCGTTTACCGTGGCACTCCTCGTGATGTTCGCAATCGCGATCGCCGAGGGTGCCGCCCTGGTGCTGGGTGCCGGTTTGTCGGAAACGCTGGACGCGATGTTGCCGGACATGGATGTCGACCTCGGCATAGACGGCACCGGCGGCTCGGTCTTCACCAAACTGCTCGGCTGGCTGCACGTCGGCAAGGTGCCGATCCTGATGATCCTGATCGTGTTCCTGACGGCGTTCGGACTGATGGGTCTGGTCATGCAGTCGATGGTCAAGGGCATCACCGGCTTCTATTTGCCCGCGTGGTTCGCGTCGGCGCCGGTGCTGTTCCTGTCTCTGCCCGTGGTTCGGGTCGGGGCCGGCGCGCTGGCGATGATCATGCCAAGCGACGAGACCGACGCGGTGTCGTCCGACACCTTCGTCGGCCGTACGGCAATCATCACGCTCGGTGAGGCGAAAGCCGGGTCGCCGGCCGAGGCGAAAGTGGTCGATGAACACGGCTACTCGCACTACATCATGGTCGAACCGGACTCGGCCGACGTGAGCTTTTCGCAAGGCAGCACTGTGCTGTTAACAGAAAACCTGGGCGCCGTGTTTCGCGGCATTATCAGCGACAGCCCGGGACTAAGGGAGGAATAAATGAACAGTAACGACTTATTGGGAGCAGGCATGGACTTGATTCAAATCGGAGTGATTACGCTCGTTGTGCTGGTGGCACTCGTCGCGCTCGGTCTGATTCTGTCCCGCCTGTATCACCGCGCCTCGAAAGAGGTCTCGTTTGTGCGCACCGGATTCCGTGGCCAGACCGTGATCATCAACGGCGGCGCTATGGTTTTGCCGGTACTGCACGAAATCATCCCGGTCAACATGAACACCTTGCGGCTGGAAGTGAAGCGTTCCAACGAACAGGCACTGATTACCCGCGATCGCATGCGCGTCGACGTCACGGCCGAGTTTTACGTGCGCGCCAAACCTACCGAAGAAGCAATTGCAGCTGCGGCTCAGACGCTGGGTCTGAAGACCATGCATCCGGAACAGCTGAAGCAACTCGTCGAGGGCAAGTTTGTTGACGCTTTGCGTGCCGTTGCCGCCGAGATGGCGATGGAAGAACTGCACGAGAAGCGCGTCGACTTTGTGCAGAAGGTGCAGCAGGTGGTCTCTGAGGACCTGCTGAAAAACGGTCTGGAGCTCGAATCGGTGTCACTGACCGGTCTCGACCAGACGGGCTTCGAGCACTTTAACCCGCAAAACGCGTTTGA
>JBCCNM010000045.1:0-21730 GCA_039025835.1 Pseudomonadota bacterium
CCTTAAACGACAATCCACCAAAGTACTGCAGCTCAATCAATTCGGCCTTGCGCGCATCGAGCTCAGACAGCGCCTGAAGTGCTTCTTCCAAGTCGAGCAGGTCTGCATCCGCATCACCATCGACGACCACAGCGTCGGCAAACGTCACCTTGATCGCATCGCCGCCTCGCTTCGCCGCATTGCGCGCATTGGCATGATTCACGAGCAGACGGCGCATCATGCGTGCGGCCAATGAAAAGAAGTGCGCCCTATCCTGCCAGGTGACGTCGACGTCGACGAGCTTGACGAATGCCTCGTGGACCAGTGCGGTGGGCTGCAGTGTGTGACCGGGCCGTTCGCCGAGAAACAGCCTTTTGGCCATACGCTGGAGTTCAGCGTAGACAATCGGCGTCAATTTCAGCTCGGCCGCTTTGTCGCCACTACCCCAACGATTCAAGAGCTGCGTGATGGACTCGCTGTCTGACATCCCGCGATGTTAGCGCATCGGGTGATAAGATCGAGCAGCGCTGGGTAAAATCGACGCGGGTTCCTGCTTCATCCAGGTAACAACAAAGACGAGCGAGAATTCGATGGACCTAAAGAAGCTGGAGCAGGCCTACGACACGCTGATGTCGCTGCAGGGCGGTGAGCGAGACGCGTTTCTTGAGCAGCTGCGTGCCGAGGACGGCGACATTGCGGCCGAAATTGAGCGTTTACTCGACACGGCGGGAGCCGACGACGCCTTTCTCCGAGAACCGATTGGCGCGTCGGCCGCGGCGCTCAGCGACAAGGTCGAAGATAGCTGGATCGGGCGAGAGCTTGGGACGTACCGAATCGTCGAGCGCATCGCGACCGGCGGTATGGGCGCCGTGTTTCTCGCCACACGCGCGGACCAACAGTTTGAGCATCAGGTCGCGATCAAAGTCCTTGGTACCCACTTGCAGTCTGCCGACGCCATCGCTCGCTTTCGCACTGAACGGCAAATTCTGGCCTCACTTAAGCACCCATACATAGGCCAGTTGCTGGATGGCGGGACGACCGACGACGGACTGCCGTATCTCGTCATGGAGTACATCGAAGGGGAACCTATTGATCACTACTGCGACAGCGCTTGCCTAAACTTGCAGCAGCGTCTCGCGCTCTTTAAGCAAGTCTGCAACGCTGTCGACTACGCGCATCGAAATCTGACGGTGCACCGTGATATCAAGCCCTCGAATATTCTGGTCACCGCCGACGGCACGCCGAAGCTCATCGACTTTGGCATTGCCAAGCCACTGCAGCCCGAGTCTATGGCTCATACGGTTGCGGTCACACAGGCCGCGTCACGCGCTATGACGCCGGAGTTCGCCAGCCCTGAGCAAGTACGAGGCGAACCGATTACGACCGCGACTGACATCTATTCGCTCGGTGTGTTGCTGTACAAGCTACTAAGCGGGCGAATGCCATACCTTTTCGCGGGCTCGCGGCCACGGGATATCGAGGCTGCGATCTGCGATACAGAACCGACACGCCCAAGCACGGTTGTTGGCAGTAACAACGAAGAAGCCGATCGACGAATCAGCGAGCGGCGTGCGACATCCGCGGCGTTACTGCGAAAAGACCTGTCAGGTGACCTCGACAACATCGTACTAAAGACGCTGGAGAAAGAACCTGAGCGTCGCTATTCGAGTTTGCGCTCCCTGGTTGATGACATCGAACGCTACGAGCAGCATGAACCGGTACTGGCACGCCCAGCATCTGCGGCGTATCGCATCAAAAAATTCGTTAGGCGACATCGATCAGCGGTTACGGCAACAACAGGGGTCTTCATCCTTATCGCGAGTCTTGTCGCTTACTACACCACGCAGCTCGCTGAAGAGCGCGATCGGGCGAGGATCGAGGCGAGCACCTCGCAGCAGGTCACCAACTTCGTTGTCACGCTGTTCGAGGCCGCGGATCCGGCGCGCAACAACCCCGAGGACATTTCGCCACGCCTATTGCTGGATACCGGCCGCGACCGTATTGGCGATGAGCTGAAAGACTCACCGGCTGTGCACGCCGCGCTGCTCGGTGTTTTGTCCAGTGCGTATCGGGCAATCGGCGCACATGATGAAGGCATTGAGCTCGCTGAGGCCGGACTCGCCAAACAGCTTGAGATTGGTGCCGATCAACCACACAAGGTGGCCCTGGCCCGCATGCGATTGGCAATGGCGTTGCAGACAGCGGGTGAGAATGAGCGCTCCCGCGAGGCATTTGATGTCGCGCTGCCCGTGCTGCGCACGCATCCTGAAACGGAATTCAGTTCGTTGCTAACGGCGCTGTCTAACTACGGATTGCTGATGGATACGTTGAGCGAGCTCGACACGGGCGAAGCTATCTACCGAGAGATGCTCGAGATGATGGCAACGCGCACGGACTATCCACGGCATTTCGAGGTGTCGACACGACACAATTTGAGCCTGCTAATGGCAAGTCAGTCTCGCTTCGTCGAGCAAATCGAGTTACTGGAAGAGACATCGACCATGCTGGCCGCCGACGGCGGTGCGTCCGACTACAATCTGGCGTTGACCGAAATGGCGCTGGCGAACGCGATGCAACGACTCGAACAACATGAGGAAGCGCTGCCTCGGTATGACCGTGCGGTAGCGCTGTTTGAAAAAGTTGTCGGCAATGAAAATGAAAAGACCGCGAATGCACGACTGGCTCGATCAAGTGCTTTGGCATCGCTCGGTCGTTTCGACGACGCAGAGCAAGACATTCGTGCAGCGTCAGCCATATTTACGGACATCTTCGGCCCGACTCACCCGCGTGTTGGCCTCAGTGCTCATTACCTCGGCTCGTTCCACTGGCGCCAACAGAAAGATCGCGACGCCGCGCTAGTCGCATATCGTGAGGCGCTCGACATCTATGGCAAAAGCCTGAAGCCGGACCATGTCTACGCAATTTACTCGCATACATCGATTGCCTCTATCTATCGTGAGCAGGAGAACTTCGATGCGTCCTTGCAGACGTTCGAGCACGCATTGGACCTGGCGGCGACGGGACTGTCTCCCAATCACTTACAGGTCCTGTTTTCTTATGAAGGCATTGGGCTCGTGCATCAGAATCAGGGCGATCATCTGGCCGCAAGCGAAGCCTATGAAACGGCACTGTCGCTCGCCAGTCGCGACGGTAGTCACAACCCGATTCTGCGCACCATCTTGCCGCGCTATATCGAGGCCGCTGTGGCGCTCGGCGATG
Organism: Pseudomonadota bacterium; assembly: GCA_039025835.1. Lineage (GTDB taxonomy): Bacteria > Pseudomonadota > Gammaproteobacteria > Steroidobacterales > Woeseiaceae > UBA1847. The sequence goes on from JBCCNM010000045.1 coordinate 3,199, forward strand.
CCAACAAAGCTGCTGATCTGCAGGCTCAACTGGACCTGCTAACCGCCAAATAGCGCTCGCGAACGTCGGGCCGCGCGGCGCGATCTTTTTTGGGCAAAACCCGGGTCCACCCTTGCTCTATTGAATATGACGCAATTATTCAATGGAGAAAGGCCATGTACGAACAGCGTAACCTTCTGATACTTATTGCAGTTTCCAGCCTGTCTCTCGCCGCTTGTGGCGGCGGCGGTGGTGGTGGCGGCGCAGCGCCGCCGCCCCCGCCGACCAATGCTGCGCCAACAATCAGCGGCACACCGGTTGATTCGACCAGCGCTGGCCGCCCCTATTCGTTTATCCCGACCGCGACCGACGCGGACGGCGATACGCTGACCTTCAGCATCGAGAACCAGCCCGACTGGGCCACCTTCAGCAGCAGCACCGGCGAACTGTCGGGAACACCCTTTGCTCCCAGCATCGGTACGACCGAAAACGTACGTATCTCCGTGACGGACGGTACCGCCACCTCAAGTCTGTCCCCGTTTTCGCTCATGGTGACGCCGCAGAAGCTGGGGATAGCGAACTTCACCACGGTGGGCGACACATTCCCAACTGCAGACGGCTACCGATCTGTGGGCACCCTAAACCTCGACACCGGCGAACGGACGCAGACATTTGACAACTCGGATCTGATGTTGTCGTTCGACGCGGAAGGCAATCTGGTCGATCTGGTTGGCAGCACCGACTTGCCAGCCGAGTTATCTGACAATGTCGCAGTAGACGCCGGCATCAGTACATTCGTGGCCATGATGAGCGGCGCAGAGATCAACGCCGACCCGACTTTCGATATCTTGCTGCCAGACGACATCGATTACTTCGTCTATTTCCTCGGAGCTGGCATCACGTTGAGCGTAAGCAACCCGGTCGACCCGTCCATCGTGAGCGTTGAAAACCTTGAAGTCCCCCTGGTCGAAGGCGAGATTCACCTCATCTCGGACCCGACGGATCCCATGCTGTATCGATACGGCGAGCTGAACGGTACGGGCTACGGACGTGGCGAATCGTTCAACCGACTGCTGCGATATGAACCCGAGCAGACCTTTGAACGAATACAGCCTTTCAGTGGCGACGAAGTTGATCGCGGCCAGTTCAGCTTTGGCCTGCGTGGCGGCATCGAGCTCGCTCGCGTGCAGGGCTATCGCATCATACGCAACCCGCGATTTGAGGATATCGACTGGGACGATGTCCTTAATTCAGTGGTCGAACATCGAACCGGAGTTAACGGTATCGCGGATTTTGGCGTGAGCGTACTGAACGTTGGACTGTTCGACTTTGCGGACGCCAGCCTGAGTGCACTGTTCGTCAATGAGCCGGCCGAGAGTAAGTCAATCTGGTCATTCACGATCGATATCGGCACCAGTCAGCAGGATGTTTGGGTGCCGGACTGGTTCCACGTTTTGCCTCGTGGTGACTTCTTCGGCAATGCGGATACCGACGACATTGGCGACTTCCTGTTTGAGATAGGCGGCAACTTTGAGAGTACGATCCCTCAGGCCGACATTTCAGGATTTATCAGGCTTTCCAACGACGGTGCCGTCTTTGAAGGATCGACCGCCGGCGACGGCGAACCTCTGGTGATGTCGCTGCAATTTGCGAATTTCCAAACGATCGGCCGCGTTGAATACCCAGAAAGCTTCGAACAAACACTGCAGAATGGTGTGTCTGAGGCTCTTGACCGCGAACTGGCGCGGATCGACCAGGCGCTCGATGATCTCGAGCAAGCAACCGCCGACTACGAGTTTGAAGTCAGCTTGCGCGGACTGCGCGAATCGCTGCCCGTTATGATGGACACGGCGATTGCAACAGCACGGCAAATACCGGACACGATCTACGATCGGGCACGCAGCGCGGCACTAGCGCGGATGCGAAGCACCTGTACGACGGTTGTCTTTGTCACGACCTGTGTCGACGATGTGGTCAACGAAGACTCGATCGCCAATGACGTTGCAACGTCTGCTCGTTCAACGGCCAACACAAACACCGTCCCATACATCGCAGCGATGCAGAACCTGAAGGTGCGAGCCCTTGAAGACGATGACGAGGCTCTGCGCGATGCATTGCGCAGCGCACTCGATGAAGCGTACAACCGTCGCACTTATTCGCATCGAATCCGCGTCACGCGGACCATCAAGGCTGGCCCGTTCAACACGACGCTGACCATGTACGATGAGACGTACACGCGGGCTGTCCTAAGTAACGGCGACGCATCGAGAATCGTGGAGGCTCGTAACAACGTCCCCCGAATTCAGGAAACCAGCGATCGGCGCATCGCAGCGCAGGATGTTGTCGACAGCCTGCCGATTCGCGAGACCGTCGAGCAAACTCAAGAAGACGTCAATGCCGGCTTGCAGACGCTGCCCATTCCCAGCGGGTTTGGATATATCGCGAGCGGACTCGACTACTCAGCATTCGTCACTATCGATGGCACAGACTACGTTACTGAACTCAACGTGCTGAGTCCTGCTGAGGCGCTGCAGGCGGGTGCCGACGCCGTCGCGGAATTGTTGCTTGAGGAGTAGGCTGCATGATCAACCAGCATAAGGACCCGAAGAAAGGGACCCTTCGGGGTCCTTTTCTGCTCTAGCGCCACATCGGAATCTACCGTCGAGTTGTCTCAATCGTGCCTACGCGGCGCTTGTCGGCAGTGCCATTGAGACCGACGTCAGCAATGACGATGGAGTGTAAGCCGGTATCTTCAGCGTCCCGCTTCTGCGGGTTGTCACCTCGGTCCGCCAGGTCATCCGCTTTTGACTGACCGGGCTCAACCGAGATCTCGTCACCGATGTTTTGGAGCGGGGCATTTGATGTGATTACGCAACAAGCGCTGCCCAACGCAGGCTCAGTTTGAGTTGGCCCTGATAAAGGCCGCCTTGTTCTCTCCACGCGAGTTGGTGACGTAAAAGCCGGTTACATTGTCAGACTCGTCTCTTGAGAACTTCACACTTCGGATGACACCGTCTCCGATAAACAGATCTCTATCCACCGGGATCAGCATGACGTTGCCATGACGGATGCTGTTGGCGTACAAGCCGTCTTCTTTGAGCCGAAAGTCCAGCAAGAGCTCCAGTTCCAGATTGTAGTAGACACCCTCAAACTCGGAGAACGTCGCCATCTCTGCGTCTCCAGCCAGTTCAACCCTGGGTGCATCGGTATCCTCGTAGGTGACCGATGTCGCCCTGCCGTCGGCGCCCGTGTTAAAGGTCATTGTCCTGTTGCCGTAGGCCCGGATACGGAATGTCTTTTCGCCAATCGTCTGCATCGGAAAGGCACCCTCGCCATTTGCCTGGGTGTAGAGCTGGTTGCCTTGTCGGGTGATCGTAACGACCCAGGCTGCACCGAGCTGGTACACCCCGACAAAGCGGTCCAGCTCGTCATTGGTCAACTGAATGTCCGGCGCGGGTTCCGGCGGCGCAGCAACGCGTTGGGTCTCGCGTTCCTCCTGTGGCAATAACGTATCCACATAGCGATTAATGATCGCTCCGGTATTGGTCCTGAAGTTGTGAACCACAAAAATAGACGTGTCCAGGTCCGGCAGCAGGACCAGCCGACTCGTGTGAGATGCCCAGCTGCCGGAGTGTGTGATGTAGCGAGTACCGCGGTACTCACCAACATCAATGCCGTAGGCATAGGTGTTTGCGCTGCCGTCGTTCAGCGGCTTGGTGGTTAACATGCGTTCGACTATTGCTCGCTTTTCCGGCGGTGGGGACATAAGAAAGTTCATCCACTTTCGCATGTCGGTGCCGTTGGATATCAGGCTGCTGGAGCCAAGGGCGGTCGTGTTGTTCGCGTCCCGAGATTCCTGACGATTTCCATCAAGGAAGTACGCGCCTGCGAGGTGCGGGATGATCCGGCTCTGATCGTACTTAAACAGCGTCTGATCCATTCCCAGTGGATCGAACACATGGCTCTTGGTCCAGATAGCGAACGACTCGCCCGTTACCTTTTCCACAATCGCGGCCAGCAGCACATAACCGGTGTTTGAATACCGGTACCGCGAACCGGGCGTGAAATCCAGCTCGGTCTGGGCATGGGCCAGCCTCACCAGCTGGTCAAATGCGATTCGGTCGGTGTAGGGCCAGCGCATGTCCCACAGCAGGCTCGTCCAGTTCTTGATGCCGCTGGTGTGATGCACCAGGTGCCCGACGGTGATGGTATGGCCGTAGTCCGGGAAGTCCGGCAGGTAGTCGCGGATGTCGTCCTCAGTTGACAAGGCCCCGGTTTCTTCGAGCTGTGCTATGGCGTAACCGGTAACCGTCTTGGCTATAGAGGCCAGATCAAACACCGTATCTTCACTTACGGGCACCTGATGTTCCGCATTAGCCATGCCGTTGAAACTGGTGTAGGTCGTCTCACCTCCCTGGACTACGGTGATATACGATCCGGCCGCTGAGTATTCGCTGCGTCGTTCGTAGATCGACTGCGACACAGCCTCAAACTGGTCGACAGCGCTGCTCGATAATGCGGGCGAGGAAAACAAGATCAGTAAAACTGAGAGGTTTTTCATAACGGACCTGTATGCGTTGATCGACGTGTGGGGCGATGTGTTCTCGTCGGGAAATTCCTGATCGAGCAGCGAAAAGACGAGGTTCTTGCTGACCACGTCAATGATGGCGCAGTGCTGTGATCATCTATTGACTCGTATCCTGGTCCAGGTGGCTGATGTCGACGAAAGTTGTGGTACCGCCATCGCGAACACCAACGGACAGAACCAGTAGCAGCGGTGTTCTCATCGGTCACAAGCATTGGGTCCAGACACTGCAGCTAAGAGCTGAAAGCGCGTTGCCTTAAGTGTCACATCGGAATCGCGGAGGCGTACATTCATAGGGCTGCCAGTCTTCTCGACCCCAGCAAAATGTATCCTCGTCTATAAGCTTTAATATCCAGACAACAGGTTTGCCATCAGCGTCAGTCCTTGGTTCGTCCAGCAATGCCATGCGGAGCCACGATTCATTCACCTCGAGAATTTCATAATCGAAACTTTTCCGGGCATCACGTTCCGAAGCATATCCAGTCTCTGGGAAAGTGGCTGTCATTGTTCTTCCGTCATCCGAAAAAGACAATGCGCGAGAGAACTCGCAGGTGGCCGGATTTTCTTCGTCCCATATGCCGGTCAAAGACTTGAATATCGTAGGTCGATCGATAGCTTGGTCGACTGCGCATCCTGATAGCAGAGATAAGATCAAAGCGCTTGGCAAGACAACCTTTTTCACTCAAGTCTCCTTGGATTACGAGAATTGGTTATCTTTGGGAAGCGGAGCTACCAAACTTGCCCCAGTCCTCTGGCCACGGCGGCAGGTTCCCCGCCGATTTTGAGTAAGGGATTCCCTTGGTGCGCAATTCAAACACGTCACCTTTCCGCTTTTCGATGACGTAAGCCTCGCTCAGTGTTTGTTCTGCGGGTACACATTCGTTGGGTTCGTACTCACCGCTCACACCGTGGTAAGCCGCGAAATACCGGAAGCAGGCTCGCGGCGGTGCGAATTGATCGGAAATGCCCCAGGTGCCGGCGACCGTTCCGGCATTGCCGGGGTACCACATGAAGAGACGGCCGTCCGGTGCAGTGTATTCGACATAGATACCGTGTCCGGTTTGTTTCACGATTGCCGTGACATCTGACAGTGCGTCGGTCAGTCGCGCCCGGACCTCGTCCTTGCTGAGCTCGCGGAGTTCCACCTGGCTCTTCGCCAGCCTTTCGGCTGACTCGCCGTTGAAGGCAATCGCGTCTTCGAAAGCCATCTGGTTGGCGTTTCGCGGGTCACTCGCACAACCGGCAAGCAACGCGAAAGCGACGGTGGTAAGAAGTGCGATCCTCGGTGTCATGTCAGCCGTATCTCCGTCTATTTCTTGGGGCATTCGAAACCGTCGATGACATCGATGTCGTTTACGGATGTCCATTCGCCGTCGGTCTTGTCGTACACCTTCGGCGTGCAGGATTCGTGCATGACGACGTACTCACGCCCGGCGGTCGGCTCAAAGCCCAGGTAGGACCAGCACCACGGACCGTAGATGTTCTGATTGGGCACCGAGTGCATGACAAAGTGCAGCTTCTGGTCAGCCGGGAAGCGCGCGGTCTTTATGAACTGGCCGTCGAACGAAAATCCGGCGACACGCTGAAAGCTCTCGCATCGGGGATCCGACAGCAGATCGTAACCTTGGTAGGGCTCGCCGTTGTCTGCCTTGACGCCTTCTTTGTTGCGCTGAAATGTAATTGTGGCATGCGGGTCGCCCAGTGGTACATCGACGTACGTCGCAGCACAGCCAGAGCAAATAACAACGGTTAGAACCAGCGAAAGTGGTGTTTTCATGATTCGCCTTGCGAGTAGGGAGACGAAGCTGAGGGTCAGCGGGTCCCGCCGATGTCGGGCGGGACGCCTCTCTTACGAGTGAGACCAGAGACTTGGCCACTCAGTGGCGCAGCGTCGCTGCGCCACGGCGGCCGGCCAATCGGTCAGGTACGATTGGCCTCGATCTCCACGATTTCCATGATCTTGGTTACCGTGTCGTCCAGTGCTCCGCTGAACAGATCGACGATCAGCTCTTTGGTCGGTTTACCCTTGAGCTCCTCTGTCTCCAGTTTAACCTTGCCGATCACTGTGTTTTGCGCGACCAGGACACCGTCGGACTCCATGCGGAGTGCGACCGTCATTTGTGCGGTGATGTTTTTGACATTCCAGAAGCCGGACACGGCGTCGTACTTGTAGTCCTCCAGCGTCATATTCATCGTCAGCAGTTCCGGGCGACTGGAGTAGCCCGCCGCATCCAGCGCTTCCTGCACGCCGTCTTTGACGATGTCGCCAATCGGTGCTTCAGCCACGTAGCCACCGGACGTCGTCTGTCCATAGCCGTTGACCAAATGCGAAATGATGTCCGGCCGGTCAACCGTGCGATTGTCCTCAACCGTACCTACCACGATACCGCGAGTGACGGCATCACCGGCCGGGACCAACTGGCCAGAATAGGAATAGTTCACCGGTGATTCATGGATCGAAAATGCACATCCACTGGTCGCCGCGCACGATACAAGCAGGAAAATCGCGAAAAGTCTCTTAGTCATTACCCTGTCCTTTGTTCGCAAAGGTTTTTGTCTTATCTCAAGGTTTGCGTTTCAAACCTCCCCCGGACGTAAAGTAACACGCGATGCAGAGTGCGTGAACACAAACTGGAAGGAGTCTTGTGGCCCGACGTTTCGACAACAGGCCTGCACGATGTCTTCAGCGTGAACGCGTTTTGTCTGCCGCTGATTCTCTTAGGGTGCTGACCTGCCGATAGCGGTGAATCTCCAATGCGGCCGGTAGCCCGGATTCCGTGTTGTCGAATGCCAGCATGGGCGCAGCATAAACTGATTGTTGTGACTGTTCGGCGGGCAATGAGAGCTGTTAGGGTAAACCGATGAGACCAGTCGAGGGCACTGCCGGGTACGGAACGGATGTCCAGCGCTTCGTCGCAGCGACTGAGGCTGTCGACTTTAAGGATCTTCACAAACCCTATCTTGACCTGATACCACGACGGCCTGGGCGAATTCTGGACATCGGCGCAGGCATAGGGCGGGACGCCCATGTGTTTGCGAGCATGGGTCACGACGTTGTTGCTGTCGAACCCATGCGGCGTTTACTTGACGTAGCTCGAGCACGTTACGATTCACCAAAGACTCTGTGGGTGTGCGATTCACTGCCTGAACTGGCCAGCCTGTCTGAAGCAGACAATCTGTTTGACTTTGTTCTGGTCTCCGCTGTCTGGCATCACCTGAACGATGCTGAGCGAGAGCGGGCGCTGTCGCGGATCGCGAGACTTCTCCGTGTCGGTGGTCGATTTGCGCTATCGCTGCGCACTGGTCCTGCTGGTGGTGGCACACACGTCTTTCCCACTGACCATGAGCAGACGATTCAGTCAGTCACCGATGCAGGGTTCAAGACGGAGGTGGCGCTGAAAGGCCTGCCGAGTCTGGTCCCGGGCAAGTCAGGGGTCGTTTGGTCGAAACTGGTTTTTTTGCGCGTTAATCCAAATCACTCAGATCCATAAGCGCTGCGAAACAACAGCGTCGATTTGCAGCTGCATTGCATTTGCAAAACGTGATGCCCTCAATCGGATCAGGCATGTATGTCAGGTGCATGGCTGAACGGATCACGGCGGCGACAAAACTCATCGTGATTCTCTCGATGACACTTGATTGACGACCGTTTCCGGCGGACAAAGAAACTACCAGCTGCACACTTTTTCCGCCGACCGCGATGCCGCTGACGCACAAAAGGTTCAATTTTCAAATATGAAAAATAGTTCTTACCGTAAGCGCGTCATCAAGCAACCAAATTCAAAGTCTCTGCATCCAAGTACTACACACATCAGTGCTTGGAGGGAGAGATGGAATTGGAATTTTCTAAAAAGGTCGCAAAGGTGTTTGCGGTCATCGCGGTCGCGGTTAGCCCGACGGCCGTATTCGCAGACTATATGGCAACGGGGACGTTTGAAGAGATCGTCGACGTCGACGGCGCCGCGATTGTCCATGTGTCCAATGAAAGCGGCGCGATCGAAGTCACCGGTGACGACGTAGACCAGGTCACCATTCGTGCAAAGATCCGGGTGAATAAACGGCTGTCTGCCTCAAACCCGCAGCGAGCCAGTCAAATCATCCGTTCGGTCAAACGTTCTCCGCCGGTTTCGGTGGAAGACGGCCGTATCGACATCAGCAAGCTGCGTGGTCGTTTCCAGCGTCATGCTTCGGTGAGTTATGAAATCATCGTGCCGCGTGACAGCGAAGTGACGATTCACTCAGTGTCGGGCAACGTGAAAGTGTCGGGCGTCGCTGGCGTTGTTAACGCAACGTCTGACGAAGGCAAAGTCACGCTGGCCGATGCATCAGTCACAGACGACGCGGAATCCAGTGTGTCTGCGCTGACACCCTGATCGCTGCGGCTTCCCCGCCGTAAACCGAAGAGCCGGTCTCATTGAGGCCGGCTCTTTTTTTGAGTGCGAAGAAGAAAAGCAACTTTATGCGCTGTGGGACGACGGCGACTGGAGTCCCGTCATTTTATTGGGAAGGCAACGTCTGTAGTTCACCGAAGACTCAACAGGCCTAATTGCAGGTGCTGACAGAGATCTAAGAGTTTTGGCATCGTGACGAAAGCGGCCAAGCTTCGTTCACAGCTCGGTCTGCTGTTCGCTAAGGATCGCTTGTGCCAGCAAGTCGTCAACACTGCAAAAAAAGTGCACCGCCGACACCAACTAACTGTTGCAGACCAGGAATCGCTGACGCTAGCCACGCCAGGACGGCGGCACACGTATTGCGATCACTTCCGCTTCTGCGGTGACAGTTTCATCCGACAGCGTCTTGCAGTGGATGATCGCTTTCTTGTCGCTAATCTCCGGCACGGTCGCTTCAAGGTCGATAGGCAGGTCGATGGGAGTAGGTTTTAAGTAATTCACGGTCAAGCGCCCGGTGACGCACCAGATGGCGGGACCGTCGTCGCCCATCTCACGGCCATCCCGGCGGTAGTGCGCGGCGATCGCCGTTCCAACGGAGTGGCAGTCGATGAGGCTGGCAATCAGGCCGCCGTACACGTACTGCGGTGGGCCCGCGCAGTGCTCCGGACCCGGCACAAAGCGGCAACGGGACACGTCGCCGTCGAAGTAGCTCTTGATGCGATAGCCCTTTTCATTGTCGGCACCGCAGCCGTAGCAGTGGTTGTCCGGCAGCAGGTCCTGGATGGCTTTCATGCGGTTTGTCCGGACGGCAGGCGCAGACTCACGACACCCGCGGCGATAATGCCGACAACAGACACAACGATGAACCACGTCGGGTGCGGTACCAGAAAGAACTGCGACACGGCACCGGCAAGCACGAAACTCGTGATCACGGTCGAGAAGTAGATGCGCTTCAGTCTGCCGATGCGCATCGCCACCGCGTTGCCCGCGATGACGCCGGCCACCCACGCAGCGGCGACGAACAGGATGGCGCCAGCGGGCAGGGCAGCCATGTAGTCGCGCATGGCGTCTGTGTCGTGGACGTTAATGTCGACGTCACCGTCCACCGGGAATACCTGATGGCCGACGGATTGCACCAGCATGATCGTCACGACGGTAACCAGGATGCCGGCGGCGTACGCCAGAATGTTTCGTCGCATCAATTTGCTCCGCGATTACGTGCCGCCAGGGCGGCTTTGATGCGGGCACCCAGCGCATGGGCTTCACGCTGGACACGATCGGTGTCCACACTCTCGATACGGCCATCCCGCATCAGCACTCGGCCGTCGACGACCACTGTTTGCACGTCCTGTTCATCCGTCACGTAGACGAGATGCGAAATGACGTCATAAGTGGGCACATGATGCACGTCGTCGAAGCTGACCTGGATCAGATCGGCGCGCTTGCCCACCTCGATCGATCCCGTGATGTCGCCCAAGCCGATCGCCTCGGCTCCGTTAACCGTCGCCATTCGCAGCACCGTCTCTGCAGGCAGCGACTCGGGGTTCATCGTGTCGACCTTGGCAAGCAGCGCAGCCAGGCGCATCTCTTCCCACATATCGAGATCGTTATTGCTCGCCGTGCCGTCTGTGCCGATTCCCATGCGGACGCCAGCCTCGAGCATCTTTGGCACCGGTGACACGCCGGACGCAAGCTTCATATTCGACGTCGGATTGTGAATCACGCCGACCTTGCGTTCGGCGAGAATCCGGATCTCCTCGTCGGTGGGCCAGACCACGTGCGCAGCGATGGTCGGACCGTCGAAAAATCCGATCTCATCGAGCATCAGAATACTGGTCTTGCCGTAGTTGTCCTTTGAAAACTGCACCTCAAACGGCGACTCCGAGACGTGAATGCTGATCGGCGCGCCAAACTGTTGCGCTGCCTTGCGGGTTGCCGCGAGCTGCGGGCCGTTCAGCGTGTAGTTTGCGTGCGGTCCGAGTATGGGCGTGATGCGCGGGTTGCGCTTGTGCCAGCGCTCGAGAAAACCGCTGCCCTTGCGCAGCGAATCACCGGCGTCTTCGGCATCCGGGCTGCGTTGGTCGATTACTGTCGACGAGATCAGTGCGCGCAGGCCGCAGTCCTCGACGACCGTCGCGATCGTGTCGGGGTAGTAGTACATGTCGACGAAGGTGGTGGTTCCGCCGCGGATCATTTCCCAACAGGCGAGCTCGGTGCCGATGCGCACAAAGTCTTCATCCACAAACTGCACTTCGGCGGGGAAGATGTAGTTGTTCAGCCATCGCATCAGCGCGAGGTCGTCGGCGACACCGCGCAGCAGAGTCATCGCGGCATGGCCATGGCCGTTGACCAGGCCGGGCATCAATACGCGATCATCTCCAGGGATGATCGTCTCGGTGTCCCAGTCCGAGAGCACCTCGTCTTCCGGGCCGATGGCGACAATGAAACCGTCTTTAACGGCAACGGCGCCGTTAACAATCTGGGTGTTCTGGCTGTCGAATGTGACGACCGTGTTGCCGAGCAGGATGAGGTCGGCGTCGTCTGCAAGTGCGGCGTTGGCCGCCAAGAAAAGCACGAAAAAGCGCTGTATGATTCCTGTCATTCCAGTTCCTTTTCGCGGCCATTGTACCACGTGTAACCAAAAACCCGACCAGCATGGAAACCTTACCCGCTTTCGACGCGCCGCCAGACGGCCAGCTCGATGCCCGCATGCTGGCAGCCTACGACGAAGCCGGCGTCATCATCCTGCGCAACTTCATCGCGGCCCAAGCCTGTGACGAGCTCCGCGCGAGGGCGCTGGAGCTGGTGGAAGATTTCGATCCGCAGACCGTTCGTCACGTCTTTTCGACTCTGACGCAGTCGCAGGTCGACGATCGCTACTTCAGCGAGTCGGGTGACAAGATTCGGTTTTTCCTCGAGGACGATGCCTTCGATGAGTCCGGGGTGCTGCGCCAGTCCAAGGAGCACAGCCTGAACAAGATGGGTCATGCGATGCACGACCTGGACCCGGTCTTCGATGCGTTTTCGCACACACCCGAGCTCGCTGAGCTCGCGCGCGGGCTGGGTCTGGAAAACCCCGGCGTGATCCAGTCGATGTATATCTTCAAGCCGCCGCGCATCGGCGGCGAAGTGATCTGCCACCAGGATTCGACGTTCATTTACACAGAGCCGGAGACCTGCGTCGGCTTCTGGTTTGCGCTTGAGGACGCGACCGTCGAGAACGGCTGCATGCATTTCATTCCCGGTGCACACAAGCAACCGCTCAAGCAACGGCACTTCCGCCAGCCGGACGGTCGCTTTCAAACGATAGAGCTGGACCCGACGCCGTGGCCGGAGAGCCGGAAGCTGCCGGCGGAGGCAAACAAGGGCGACCTGGTCATTTTCAACGGTCGCGCGCCACATCTGTCCGGCCCGAATCACTCGGAACACTCGCGTCACGCCTACACGCTGCACGCCATTGATCGCGCAGCACGCTACCCGGCTGAGAACTGGCTGCAGCGAAGCGACCTGCCGCTCCGGGGATTCCAGGTCTAGTTCACTCACGATGTTGTTCACGGATGTCATTCGCCGCAAGCGTGACGGCGGCACACTGAGCCCGGCACAGATCCAGGCCTTTGTTGACGGACTTGCCGACCAGAGCATCCCGGCAGAGCAGGTGTCTGCGCTGGCGATGGCGGTGTTTCTGAATGGCATGAGCTTTGACGAAGCAGCGCAACTGACCACCGCGATGTCGCGATCCGGCACCGTGCTCGACTGGTCGACCGAGGGTTTCGACGGGCCGGTGGTCGACAAGCACTCGACCGGCGGTGTCGGTGACAAGGTCAGTTTTCTGCTGGCGCCGATCGCAGCGGCTTGCGGTTGCTACGTGCCGATGATCTCGGGACGCGGTCTGGGCCACACCGGCGGTACAACTGACAAAATCGAGAGTATCCCGGGCTATCAGTCGACGCCCGACTTTGCGTTGTTTCGCAAGACTGTACGTGACGTCGGCGCGAGCATCATCGGCCAGACGAGTGATCTGGCGCCGGCGGATCGTCGCTTCTATGCGATCCGTGACGTCACGGCGACTGTTGAGTCGGTGCCGCTGATCACGGCATCGATCCTGTCCAAAAAGATCGCGGCCGGCCTTGAAGGCCTGGTCATGGACATCAAGTGCGGCAGCGGCGCATTTATGGACACAGCGGACAAGGCGCGCGCACTGGCGACCAGTCTGATTCGCACCGCGGGGTCCGCTGGGCTGACGACGCATGCCTTGATTACCGATATGAATGATGTGCTCGGCTTCAACGCCGGCAACGCACTGGAAATCGCGGAATGCGTCCGCTTTCTGACAGACGAGGCCCGTGAACCGCGTCTGGAGGCTGTGGTGGTTGCGCTGGCGGCGGAGATGCTGGTCATCGGTGGTGTCACGGCCGATCGCGATGCCGCATCAGCACGTTGCCGCGAAGCAATCGACAGCGGTGCAGCCGCCGAGGTGTTCGGTCGAATGGTCAGTGCGATGGGCGGTCCGGTGGATTTTGTTGAGCGTTATACCGATCATCTGATCACGGCACCGGTGATGCGCGCCGTGCATGCCGACGGAGTCCTCACGGCGATGGACACCCGAGCGGTTGGCAATGCGATCATCGCGCTGGGCGGCGGTCGTCGTGAAGTCGGCCAGACGCTGGACCTGTCGGTCGGCTTCGAAAACGTTGCTGCCATCGGCACACCGCTGGATGCCGAGACGCCGCTCGCTGTCATCCACGCGGCCAGCGAGACGGACGCGGATGCCGCGGCGGAGCGCCTGTTGGCGGCCTGCAAGTTCGGCGAGACGGCGCCAGCAGCAGCGCCGATCGTCCGCGAGATTCTCAACGCCGAACTGGTATAGTTGGCACGACAAAAACAATAACAACAGGGCGGGATTTCCATGCAGGAAAAACTGATCGGGCTGGCGGGTATCGTCGTCCTCATCGGCATCGCGATTGCGTTTTCGACGAATCGCCGGGCGATCAATTTGCGCATCGTTGTTGCGGCGCTCGCGGTCCAGGTCGTTATCGCCGCACTCGTGCTCTACGTAGACGCCGGTCGAGCGGCGATCAACTGGTTCTCCCGCGGTGTGCTCAAAGTCATCGAGTATTCCAGGGAAGGCATCAACTTCCTGTTTGGACCATTGGCGAACACCGAGGTCATCGGCTTCAGCTTCGCCATCAATGTACTGCCTATCGTGATTTTCTTCTCGGCGCTGATGTCCGTCATGTACCACCTGCGCATCATGGAATACCTCGTGCGCATCGTCGGTGGATTCCTGCATCGCGTGATTGGCACGGGCACGATCGAGTCCATGAACGCCGCAGCGAACATCTTCGTCGGCCAGACCGAAGCGCCGCTGGTCGTTAAACCGTACCTGAAGGGACTGACCGATCCGCAGCTGTTCGCCGTGATGTGTTCCGGCGTCGCGTCCATCGCCGGCACCGTGCTCGCCGGTTACGTCGGGCTTGGTGCACAAATCGAGTACCTGCTGGCCGCGAGTTTTATGGCCGCACCCGGCGGCTTGCTCATGGCCAAGCTGCTGATGCCGGACACCGACGCCGCCGCAGCAAGCGGGCCTGAGAAGCTGCAGATGGAACGCAGCCCGGCGCCAAACGTCATCATGGCAGCTGGCAACGGCGCGTCGGACGGTTTGCGACTGGCCGTGAATATCGGCGCGATGCTGGTGGCCTTCGTCGGCCTGATCGCCTTGTTTAACGGCGTGGTTGGCGGCCTGTTTGGGCTGGTCGGGGTTGAGGGCATCACGCTGCAGCTCATCCTCGGCAAAATTTTCCAGCCGCTGATGTGGCTGCTGAGCATTCCATGGGAAGAGGCCGAAATTGCCGGCGCGCTGTTCGGGCAAAAAGTGATTCTCAACGAATTCGTCGCCTTTCTTGATTTCGCAAACTACACCGAGAGCCTGAGCCCGCGCAGTGCCGCGATTATCACGTTCTCGCTGTGTGGGTTCGCCAACCTGTCATCGATCGCAATCCTGCTCGGTGGTCTCGGTGTGCTGGTGCCCGAGAAGCGCGACCTGATCGGCCGTTACGGCCTGCGCGCCGTGTTGGCCGGTTCACTGTCCAACCTGATGAGCGCAGCGCTTGCCGGCCTGATGTTGCCTGCCGTGATGTAGATCCGGTGCGCCGCAGGATCATTATCGATTGCGATCCCGGTCAGGATGATGCCGTCGCTTTGTTCCTGGCCTTTGCATCGCGCGATGAGCTCGACATTCTCGGCATCACGACCGTTGCCGGTAACGTGCCGCTGTCGCTGACCCAGCAAAACGCGCGCCAGATGTGCGATATCGCCGGCGTCGACGACATCCCGGTGTTTGCCGGCTGCGACCGACCGATGCAGCGGCCGCTGCACACTGCTGAGCACGTGCACGGCAACACCGGCATTGACGGCGTTGATGCCGTCGAGCCGAACATGCCGTTGCAAGCCACTCACGCGGTGGATTTCCTGGTCGAAACCTTGCGCTCGACAGACGGCGTCACGCTGGTGCCGACCGGACCTTTGACGAACATTGCTACTGCGTTTAGCCGCGCGCCCGATATCGTCGAGCGTGTTGAGGCTGTCGTGTTGATGGGCGGTGCGATGCGCGAAGGCGGCAATTACTCGCCGTCGGCGGAGTTCAACATCCTTGTTGATCCACACGCGGCGGATACGGTGTTCAACTGCGGACGTCCCGTCACGGCGATGGGGCTGGATCTGACCCACCAAGTGATCTCGACTCGGGATCGCGTCGCCCGCATTCGTGAATTGCGCAATCCGGTCGCCGAGGCGACGGCAGGCATGCTCGGCTTCTTTCATCGGCACGACTCGCAGAAATACGGGACCGAGGGCGGCCCGCTGCATGACCCGTGCACCATTGCCTTTTTGCTGGAGCCCGAGATGTTCAAGACGCGCAGCTGCAATGTCAGTGTCGAGACGGAGAGCGAATTGACGATGGGACACACGGCCGTGGATTTCTGGCACGTCACCGACCGGCCGATTAACACCGCGTGGGCCTACGAGATCGATGCAGCCCGCTTTTACGCGCTGCTGACTGAGCGCCTGTCGCGCTTCGGCGGTGCAGCGTGACTCACGTCACCGTCATCGGCTCGGTCAATCTCGACATCTCTGCCCGTGTCGCCAAATTGCCGGAGCCCGGTGAGACGGTGTCGGATGCGACGCTGTCGCGTTTTCCCGGCGGCAAAGGTGCCAACCAGGCGCTTGCAGCGCGGCGCCTCGGTGCGGATGTGCGACTGCTGGCCTGCGTTGGCGACGATGCAACGGCAAACGAGGCGCTGGCCCTGCTGCGCGACGACGGCGTGAATCTCGACGGACTGCAGATCGACACCGGTGCTGCCACCGGCACGGCGTTGATAGCGGTTGCGAACAGCGGTGAGAACCACATCGTCGTCGCGCCCGGCGCCAACCGAAAACTGACCTCAGCGGCGCTGGACGGTGTCGGTGGCGATGCCGTCATCTGTCAACTCGAGGTACCGGTCGATGTCATCGCCGATGCCTGCCGAACAAGTGGCGCGTTTTTTTGCGTCAACCTGGCGCCGGCACGTGAGATCGATGTCAGCGTGTTGCAACGAGCTGACCTGGTCGTCGTAAACGAGGTGGAAGCCGACTGGTATGGCGCCACGCTGCAGGCGGTCAACGGCTACGTGGCCACGACGTTCGGTGCGGCCGGGGCCGTGCTCGAAAAAGACGGCGTAGAAGTCGCCCGCACCGGGTCACCACGGGTACAGGCAATTGATACGGTCGGTGCCGGTGACGCGTTTACAGCGGCGTTGACCGTGGCACTCGTTGAAGGCCAGACGGCGCAAGACGCGCTGCGATTTGCCTGTGCTGCCGGTGCCTGCGCGGCGATGCGGGAGGGCGCGCAGCCGTCGCTGCCAACGCGAGCCGACGTCGTCTCACTGCTCGAGTCGGAAGCTCAGCGGTAACAGGTCCGCGACGCGGTACTCATCTGTACCTCCGTCACCGTTGACAATGACGATCACGGTGTCGTCGTCGGAAAACTCGGCGATGCGCTGGCGGCAGCCGCCGCAGGGTGTGCAGGTCTCAATCTCATCGAAGCCACCGGCAACGACAATGCGGCGTATCCTGCGTGCGCCACTGGCCACCATCGATGCGATGGCACTGGTCTCGGCACAGTTGCCCTCCGGGTAAGATGAATTCTCGACGTTGCAGCCCACGTGCACCGTGCCCGTTTCATCCAGCAGCGCGGCACCGACTGAGAAGTGCGAATACGGGCAATAGGCGTTTTCCCGCACGGCGATAGCGGCGCTGACGAGGTCGTTGTCTGTGTCGTCCGGCATGTCGAGCTCCTTCGGGCCTGTCTATCCTGCCGCTGTTCGCGGGCAAAAAAAAGCACCTGCGTCTGCCTTGACCGAATCCGGTCGACGAATTCGCCGGGCAAAAAAAAGCCCCGGCGTGGTGCCGGGGCTTTCTGGACGATTAAGTCCGGTTCGAAAGACGCTTAGAAGTCGTACTGCAGACCAAAGCGAATTTCGTAGCGTGACGCATCACCAATACGCGCTTCACGCGTGTTCGGCTCAACAACGCGCGGGAAGTTGTGCTGCTCGAGCACGCCCCAGTCGTCGTTGATCAGGTTGGTGAGGTTATCGATAACGATGAACGCCTGGGCGCGATGACCGTCAGAGAAGCCCGGGAAGTCGAGCGATGCACGCATGTCGATCTTCCGCCACCAGGTGCCGGTCTGCTCGTTACGAAGGTTGCCCGGCAGCAGGGCTGTCGGATCGTCGCTATCGAGGAACGGCGTAAAGCCGAAGACCGGGATCGGGAACTGCGTGATGCTGTACGGACGGCCGGAGTTGGCAGCGCCGTAGAAGGCCAGCATCAGTTCGGAATCGCCGAACACCTCTTTACGCCAGCGAGCGGTCGCGGTGAAGCGGTGCTCGATGTTGTAGTTCGAGGTCGACAGGACTTCTTCCTGCGGATCGAAGAATGCGCGGTTGGTGTAGTTCGAGAACGCCACCGAGCTCGTCATCGGGTTGACGTCTTCCGCATCGCTGTAGGCATAGCCGACCTGGAAGTCGAAACCGTTGTCGAAGGTCTTGCCCAGACCCAGCGCGAGGCCGAACGACTGGTTATCTTCGCTGTCGGTGTTCGTCAGGATGAAGGACGGCAGTCGTACGCTGTCAAACTGCGGGTAGCCGTCCGGCTGCGCCGCCGTTCTTTCATCGTTAATTTCAAGATCACCACGCAGGACGATGGCCGTATTCTGGCCGCGTGTCCACAGGACGTCGGCGCTGAATACGAGCTCGGTCGGCAGGATCGTCGTCATACCCAGTGCGATCTTCCACTCAGACGGAATCTCAAAGTCCGGATCCAGGACGTTGATCTCGAAGTTACGACCGCTGGTGGCGCCGTCGGCGGCGTCAAACAGCACAGTCGGGATACACCAGCCCGGACCTTCCGGTACACCCGGTTCGCAACCAGAGTAGGTTTGTGCGGTCAGGTCGAAGTCCCGCTCGCGGAAGCCGAACTGCAGTACGTTGTTGTTCGAGAAGTTGTTCGACAGCCAGACGTTCGGGTTACCGCCCGAGTACAG
>JBCCNM010000046.1:0-21587 GCA_039025835.1 Pseudomonadota bacterium
CCCGTTACCGTCTCAATGGGCTGAGGACTTTGGTTACGGAGTACAGACGCCCAGCGGAAAAATCGAGTTCGTGCCTGAAATTCTGAAACGCAACGAGGCAAGACATCCGGAGAGACCGGCGCTCAATCGCTACATTCCGTCATGGGAGGGGCCGCGCACCAAAGAGCTGGTTGAACGCTTTCCACTGCAGATGATTGCCACGCACAGTCGCTACAGTTTTCATACCTATTCCGACGGCTCGCCATTCACCAACCAAATCAAGGATCACCGAACCGAGATCGACGGCCAGTACTACTGGATTCTGCGCCTGAGCCCCGAGGATGCTGAGGCAAGAGGCATTGAGCAGGACGATCTTGTGAAGATTTTCAATGATCGCGGCGCCGTAATCTGCGCAGCGGATGTCTCCCATCTCGTTAAGACCGGGGTGGTCAAGAGCTACGAATCGAGCGCCAACTACCAGTTGCTGGAAGTCAACGGCGAAAACGTCGAGGTCGGCGGCAGTCTGAACATCCTGACGCCCGAAAGACCACAGGTGCTCGGCACGCACTCCATGAGCCCGAATTCGACCTTGGTCCAAGTCGAAAAGTACCAACACGCTGATGCACTCAAGAAAGCGAGAGCGGCATGAAGAAGTGGAATCTGATCATTGATGTAGAGAAAGGCGTCGACTTTATCAACGCTGTTCTGTCCGCCAAAGACGAATACGTCGGTAACGAACACACAGGCTACAGTGCCCCCGTCGCTTTGGAGAGCTCCGACATCGTCACACTGGAACGCAAGGTAAGGGGTGAGACTCCCATCGTCGACGCCGTTAACGTCCTCAGGATGTGCAACCATTGTGATGACGGACCGTGTATGAAAGTGGGCGGCGACGCAGTCCGAAAACGCGATGACGGCATCGTGATCATTGATCCCGAAAAGGCAAAAGGACGACGCGACATTGTCGACGCCTGCCCCCACGATGCGATTGTCTGGAACGAGGAACTTCAGCTACCCCAGTCCTGGATTTTCGACGCACACCTGCTTGACCAGGGATGGGAAAAGCCGCGGTGCGTCTCCGCCTGTGCATCGGGCGGTATAGAGGCCGTCAAGGTGACTGACGACGAGATGCGCCAGCGCGTGGAAGACGAGCAACTCGAAGTGTTGAATCCCGAGTTTGACACAAAGCCGCGCATCTATTATCGAAACCTGTATCGCTACAATACGCTTCTGGTCGGTGGCACGGTCGTATCTGTCACCGGTTCCCGAGAAGATTGTGTCGCCGGGGCTACCGTTGCGCTGGTGTCCGAAGGGTCTGCGGATATCGTTGTCAAAACGGATCCTTTCGGAGAGTTCAGGTTTGAGCGTCTGTCGCCGGACACCGACCTCTGCAAAATTCACATCAGGCATGATGATTTCGCGACCAAGGTCATCTCAGTCGAGTTACAAGACTCCTGCAACGTTGGCGTTGTGCAGCTGGACAGGCTGTAAAAAATGACCCCCGCATGTCGCGGCGCGGTAGTCATTCTGATTACCACGTTCACGCTGGCAGCCTGTAGTAAGCATGCGCCCACGACGGCAAGGCTCGTCGCCGTTATGCCGCCAGACGGTGCATTTGGTCGTGCGCCCGCTGTACTCGCCAACGATCTCGATCTTCTTACAGACGGCTCGTTAGCGGTCGATGTTGTTTCGCCCGCTGAGGCCGGAATCGAAGTCGCTGCAGTCTTCGACTTGGTTGACGGGGGCGACATTGATATGGCGATCGCGCCACCGGCGGCGTTCGAGTTGAATGGCAAGCAATCACCGATCGGCCCGCTACTCGTGTCCGGTTTGCCGTTCGGTTTTAAGGCGCACGAGTTTCTCGCCTGGTATTTCGGTGCAGGTGGCGAGGGCCTGGTCCAGGACATCTACGACCGGCGAAGTGCAAATGGCAATGTGCTGCTGTTGCCACTTGTCCTTACCACCAGTGAGCCACCGGGATTCTTTATCGACCCGGTGCCGAGTGATGCCGACGAATTCAACGACAGCGGAATCACCTACCGCATGAATATGCTGGGTGCGGAGGTCATGAAGACCGCGTTTCCGGGGATCACTATCGTTAGCAGCCCCCCAGGTGTCGTTCCCGTCGACGATCTGTGCGAGGGACGGATTCACGGTGCGGAACTGGGTACCCTGTCCGTCTATCAGCAGCTGTTTATCGATCGATTCAGTCACGAGAACGGCGAGAACATTGTCGAATGCGGTTTCAGGCATCTGTATTTGTCGGGCTGGCAACAACCCATGCTGAGCAACTGGCTGTTGGTCAATAAGACATTCCTCGAACGTCTGCCACCCGATGAGCAGCATGCGATCCGTACCTCGGCGATGTCGCAGCTGTCACTGTCGCTCTCCAGTGACCTGGCCAGGAACATGGGCGTTGTCGACGCGTTTGTTGCTGCCGGTGTGACGGTTCATTCGGCACTGCCATCCGCTGTGCTGGATCGCTTGCGTACAGCAACGGTGTCCGTCATCGAGCGGAATTCGGCATCGGACAGTGACTTCAAGTTGATTGTCGAGAGCATGCGCGAGTTTGCTATCCGGAATCACACCGGACTCCTTTACGACGGCATCGCGCCGGATCAGCGCTTTAGTCAAATGCCTGGCTGGAGCGCCGCCTACGACATTCGTTCCGACTAGCCCGCTCTTACGGTCAGGACTGGCTACCGACTGTATTCCGGAGTTCGCCTAGACCGATTCGGGCGGCGCCGTCTCTCTCGCACCAGCCACGAAGAACGACCGTATCGCCGTCCTCCAGAAACTGCCTTGTTTCACCGCTGGACAGGTTCAGGGGTTTGCGGCCACCGCTGGTCAGTTCGAGCATACATCCGCTTTCTTCCCGCTCCGGACCGGACTGGGTGCCGCTCCCGAGCAGGTCGCCGGGCCGCAGGTTGCAGCCGTTGACCGTATGGTGGGCGACCAGCTGTGACAGCGTCCAGTAGCAATCGACAAAGTTGGACGTGCCAATACGTTCAGGTGGGATGCCTTCCTTCTGCATAGTCGCGGTCTGCAGCATCACTTCAAGGTGAATGTCGATTGCCCCATTCTTGGTGTTCAAATCAGAATTGAGGTAGGCAAGAGGGGCGGGATCGTCTGCAGCACGCGAATACGCGACACGGTAAGGCGCCAGCGCCTCCATCGAAACAATCCAGGGAGATACTGTCGTTGCGAAGTTCTTGCCAAGAAAAGGCCCCAACGGTCGCGCTTCCCATGCCTGGATGTCTCGTGCGGACCAGTCGTTGAGCAGGCTGACGCCAAACACATGATTCACTGCGTCGTCGATAGCGACGGACGTTCCGCGCCGGTTCTCCGGCCCCACGTAGAAACCAAGCTCCAGTTCGTGGTCGAGCCTGCTGGTCAGTGCGAGTTGCGGCGGTTCGTCTTTACCTTTACGAACCTGCCCGGACGGGCGATGGACCGCGGCGCCGGAGAGTTCAATGCTGGAGCTTCTTCCGTGATAACAGATTGGGATCCATTTGTAGTTTGGCGGTAATGGGTTGTCCGGTCGGTATACACCGCTTGCCTTGGTTGCATGGTGGATCGACGCGAAGAAGTCGGTGAAATCACCAATGGTGCAGGGCAGACCGAATTCGGCATCCGCCTGAGGTAGCAGGCAGTCACGAAGACGAGATTGTTCTACTGAGTCTTTACGCAACGATCTGGAAAGGGCCAGACGGAGTGCTGACCAGTATTCGCGTCCCATTCCCATGAGCTCATTGAGTTCGGAGGCTGTCGCCGCCGTCGCAGCATCCAGTGCCGGTCCAGACAATACGCCGTTTGCAACGACCGCAGCCAGATCAACGAGCTGGTCGCCGATGCCAACACCACCGCGAAAGCTTTCATCTGACGCCTTACGTCGAAACACAGCGAATGGCAGATTTTGAATCGGAAATTCGGATGCATCGGCTGACTCAACCCAGCTGGTCAAGTCCGGGTCGTGTGTTTCGTTTAGATCAGGAACAGGTGTGTCAGGCACTGGAACGGGACAGCAGTAAGTCGACCATCATTTGTGCGTGCCGCTCAATAATCTCATCGCTGCGGACATCAATACCAAACAAACGTCTGGCCTCCGGCGCCATCGAAAAGATCAATGCACCACCGCCGGCAAAAATGTAATGCCAGTGCACGAATTCTTCGTCCGTCAGACCAAGGTCGACCTTCAACCGTTCTCGCAACGCGTTTGCTTCAGCGTTCAGGAAATTGTCGACAAGCCAGTGCATCCGCCAGCTGTCATGTTTGCCTTCCTGAATCATCAATCGATTAAACGCCGGGTTTTCCGCGGCATAGCGAACGTAGCTACGGATGGAATAGGCCACGCGCTCATGCGCCGACAGGTCGCGAAGGAGTTCATCTCTCGGGCTCATGTACGTATTGAGCTTGTCGACGAGGTGTGAGGCTGCAGCTGTCCAGGCCCCTTCTTTACCGCCAAAGTGATACTTGAGCAGGTTGCGCTGAACGTCCGCACGGATTTCAATGTCGCGAACCGTGACTGCGTCAAATCCACGTTCCGAAAACTCGAGAATTGCCGTATCGAGGAGCTTCTTCTTGGTCTTCTCGGCCCGTTCCTGCGGGCGTCGTTGTCGTGTCCCGGAATCGCCTACGTCGTTCATTTTTTCGCTAAATCCTGCTGTCAGTCCGTCGACAGGCTTAACAGCAGGTTAACCATCAGGTCGGCATGGCGTTTGATGACTTCCTCGGTGCTTACATCGACACCGAACAGCAGCTTTGCCTCGGGCGCATTCGAAAACATCACCGGGACGCCGCCAGCAAACAGGTAATACCAGTGTACAAAGTCCGAATCCGCGATGCCGACGTCGCGACCGACCATCTCGCGAAGCTCGTCTGCCATTTCACGAATATGGTTGTCCAGGATCCAGCGCAGACGCCAGCTGTCCTGCTTGCCTTCCTGGATCATGAGTCGATGGAGTTCCGGGTTGCCCGCTGAGAAACGGGAAAAGCTGCGGATTGTATAGGACATTCGTTCACGCGGGGGGAGGTCGCGCATGACCTCCTGCCGGGATTCCATGAACCGATCCAGGTTCTCGAAAATGTCTTTCGCGACGTTTTTCCAGATCTCGTCTTTGCTACCGTAATGGTATTTCAGCAAGTTCCTTTGTACGCCTGCCTCGACCTCGATTTCTCGTATAGTTACCGCATCAAAATCGTGTTGCGTGAACTTGCGCTTTGCGACTTCGAGAAGCTTGCGTTTCGTAACCTCTGCACGTTCCTGTGGCCGGCGTTTTCTGCCGGCTTTAAATGCGGCGGTCGAGTTTTCTTGCACCATCGTGGTC
The DNA here is from genome assembly GCA_039025835.1 of Pseudomonadota bacterium. Taxonomy (GTDB): domain Bacteria; phylum Pseudomonadota; class Gammaproteobacteria; order Steroidobacterales; family Woeseiaceae; genus UBA1847. The sequence goes on from JBCCNM010000046.1 coordinate 5,307, forward strand.
TCCGCCATACCTGCGTGTCGCCGCTGCGGCGACCGTTAGGTAGGACGACAAGATTATAACCGTAACTATTTGCTCCAAACCAAATACTTCACAGTTTGAGACTGTCAAGGAAGCGTCGGATTGCACCGTTTACGGCGACCGGGTTTTCAATGTGTGAAAAATGGTTTGCGTCCACAAATTCGACGCGTAGATCCTTGGCGAAATCTGCTGATTTTGCGTACTCCTCGGGGTGCTGTCCCGGGTCGTATCGCCCTTGCAGGATAAGCATCGGCATCGTCATATGACTGAAAAGACGTTCGTGCCTGTCTTTGTGTTCACGATCGAAGTTGTTTGACTGGAAGTAACGTCGCACAGCCTGTGCAACGCCTTTGAATTTAAACTCATAGTCCAGCCGTTTCAGGGTCGAAGGGCTTAAACCCGCCGACATTATTTTGTTGTAGATTACGTCAATAACATTCGTGTACGCGAAATTGGCTTCGCCCATCCGGGTCGCAAACATCTCATGAGGCGGCCTTGGCTCGCCATGCGGCTCGTTGAACGATTGCTGCATGCGCACGTACGCAATAATCCTGTCCTTCATGGATTCGACGGCCGTCATGTGATCGGCAATGATCACGCCGCGGTCGTGGGCAATAACGATAAGTTTGTCGATGTTCAGTTTATCGAGTAGCTCGGCGGTTTCAGAGGCCATGGTGGATGCGTTGTAGTCGAGATCCAGTCGCTTGTCACTTTGGCCATATCCTTTGCAGTCCAGTGCGATGACGTAGTGATCGCTGGCCAGCTCCGCGATTTGGTGGTGAAAGGCCCACCAGGATTCCGGCAGTCCATGCAGCATCAGGACCGGCGTCTTGTCCGGATTACCGGCCGTCACAAAGTGCCAGGTGACGCCTGCTGCCTCGGCATACCAATGAGTCGCCGGCGTTCCGTCCTCGAGAATTTCAATCTCACCGTGCAGGTTGGCGGTGTCGGGCGGTGGTGAGGTCGCAGGATAACGGACATCGTCGGTCATTTTGGGGCAAACCGTTGCACGACCGCTGTGAAATTTCGGGAAAACCAGGCCATGCAATGCGTTGACCAGGTGATAGATTGGCGGTGGCGGTCGTCGTGTGCCCAGGATCTGATAGACGAGGACCAGCGCGATCAGGATAAGAATGAGTGTGGTCAATGTTCTCTGACCTCAGAGTCCTGCGATTGAAACGAGTGTTGAATCCTTGGCGCGCTGCTGTTCGTGCAGGGCGGCTCGTCGTTCTGTCAGCTGTGGTGGCTCCATGACTTCTTTGCTGAGTTCCTTGCGGCCTCGCAAGCTATCGAACCAGCGCCCCAGATGCGGGTGCATAGCGTGCAAGGGATAGCCGGAGGTGTCGAGGCGAAGACAGTAGATGTACCACGCGATGTCGACGACGGAGATTGACTCGCCAAGCAAATAGGTCGAGTTTTTGAGTCGACCCTCGAGCCCGTCGAAGGCCTTTTTGAAATTAGCAACGGCAGCGCGGATCCGGTGATCGGGAACGCCCCCGTGATCGCGCACTTCGTTGTGGAATTCAAGTTCCAGCCGCTTGTGCGCATCGATTTCTCCGCCGACAGTTCCGGAACCGAGTTTTTCATACTGTTCGTCCAGTTCCTTGGGACGCGGCGGCACGCCCGGGAAAAAGTACCGGAAGGAAACGGCGCGAAGATCAAGGTGCAAAGCATCTTCTTCATCCAGCAGTCTTTGCGCGTCCTCGTTGCCGTTCTCTGGAATCAACGGAGGATCCGGGTACTTCTCTTCCAGGTAGTTGAGAATGTCATTGCTTTCGATGATGACTTTCCCGTCATCAACGAGCACCGGTACCAGGCCGCGAGGGTTGATACCCATGTACCACTCGGTGTAGTTCTCGCGCTCCGGCAGGTTTATATGGTGAGACTCCCACGGGATTCCCTTCAACTGCAGGAAGATGCGCGTCTTTTGTGAGCATGATGAGCCCATAAAGTGAAAAAGGTGCAGGCCATCCCACTCAAGCACCTCGCGTGTCTGGATGTCCTCGTCTTTAAGAATCGGCATACAGTCAGTCTCTCATCACTTGTTGTCGTCTAGTTCATCCAGGCGATCATCTTGAACTTGGTTTCGCACCACCAATTGCATTCTCCGGGGTAGAGTGCTCGCAGACTGGCTTTCAGTGGCGATTGGTCCGGCAGGATTACGTCGTTTTCAGCAAGGTAACGGTCGTAGTCGGCGAGCAATTCCTGAAGCTTTGCAGGCATTTCCGCCGCAAGATCCTGAACCTCGCCCGGGTCTTCAGCGAGATTGAACAACTGCCACACGCCAGAACCCTGTGGCGGACCCACGTTGCTGATCTTCCACTCGCCCTTGCGCAGGCCACGATTGCCGAACAGGTGAACGCCAAACATCTCGCGAACCGAATCGGCCCTTGCGGACAGCACAGGCATGAGCGAGACCCCCTGGGGTGCTGTCTTGCCTTCGAAAAGTGGGTGGCTGGACGTGTCGATGCCTGCCAGCTCATACACCGTGGGCGTAATGTCGGTCACGTGAGACAGTGCGTCGTTGAACTCGCCTGGGACAACGCCAGGGCCGCTGATGATGAGCGGCGAACGGATGCCACCTTCGGCCACCGTGTTTTTGTACATTTTCCACGGTGTACCGGCGGTGCTTGCCCACTCACGTCCGAGTGACGTAAAGCTCCGTGGTTTTCCTGGCTCAACCCAGGTCTGATCCCAGGTTTCAAGGAGCCAGTCTTTTGTGACGCCGGGATAAATAAAAGGCCCGGTTCGTCCGGCGCCGTTGTCTGAAAAGAAAATCACATACGTGTTGTCAAGTTCGCCCTGCTCTTTGAGGTAGGACACTACGCGATCGATCTGTTGATCCATAAGCTCGATCATTGACGCGTAGACTTCCATCGGTCGTGAATCAATCTCGCGTTGTTTCTCCGAGCGATCCGACCAAGGCTTCGCATGGTTTGGGAACCAGCCGGGGAATCGCGCGTAGGGCCACAGCCGGGTGTTCTCAGCAATCAAGCCCAGTTCAACCTGTCGGTCGGCGCGTGCCTGGCGAGTTGCTACGGGTCCGTCGTCATACACACCGTCATAGCGGTCCAGCCACTCGTCGGGAACCTGCAAGGGATCATGCGGTGCTGTGAAGGTCAGGTAAGCGAAAAAAGGCGCATCGGGATTACGCGAGTCCAGGTATTCAATTATTTTGTCTGTGTAACCCGTGCTGGAGTACCAGTCGTCCGGCAGTGTCTCGATATCGTTGCCGTCCTCGATGTAGCGAGCGATCTCCACCGGACCGATCGAAAGCTGGTCGCCGAAATGGCTGGCTCCGCCGGGGATCAGAGCAAAGGATCGATCGAAGCCACGATTCTGTGGTTCCTGCGCCGTATCGTACGACAGGTGCCATTTTCCCGACATGAACGTCTGGTAACCCGTCGCCGACAGCGCCTCGGCCACGGTTACAACACCGTCGTGCAATTGGCCTTCGTAATTGATGCCTACCTGGTTGGCCGCACGCAGGCCCGACTGGACACCGAGACCCGCTTGATGGTTATCGACGCCGGTCACCAGCATCGATCGCGTTGGAGCGCAGGTTGGTGCAACGTAATAGTCCGTCATCACGGTGCCGCGACTGGCAAGTTCATCCAGCGAAGGCGTGCGAATTTCGCCGCCAAGTGCGCCGATATCCGACCAACCCATATCATCAGCCACGATAACGACGAAGTTAGGACGTTCCCCGACGCGGGTTTCGCCAACGTCCTGGCCGAGCGTGAATCCGGGCGAAAAAAAAGCTATAAAAATTATTAACTTAGTGGGGGGCAGGGCGGATTTCGAATGAGCTGACAAGTGATGGATCATCACAGATATTTACTTATTATTTGATGGAAGGCAAAATATAAACCATTAAAATATGTGTATCAACATAAAATAGGGTGGGGAAAACGGTGACAGCTACAGACTTCAAATCCGTCGTTTCTGCGGCGAATCGCCAACTCGGAAACAATCGCCGCAACCGTGTCGTGGGCGGCTCACAGGGCGAGCCAGTAAGGTTCGAGCTCTACCACTCCGGGCCGTCTCTTTGCTCGCACAAGGTGCGTACAGTTTTGGCGGAGAAGGAAATCGCCTACCGCTCGCACGATATGAACATCATGCCGGACGGTAAGGCCATCCCGGAAAACTACCGCCCGTCTTACGTTCGAATGCGCCTGTTGGGTCAGCAAAGTGAGGGCTTTGTGACCGGGTATACGGGGGAGTCATCGGTCAGTGGCCAGGGACTCGACCCATGCGTTGTACCGACTTTGGTGGATCATGAGAAGGAGCGCGTTGTTGTCGATTCGACGCGTATCTGCGAATACCTGGAATCTGAACTAGATTCGGGGACGAAACTCATTCCGGACGGAATGTACGACGCAATCGTGGAGCAGGACGGTATCGTTGATCGTGCTCCACATGTTGCCGTTTTGTACGGCGCCAATCCGGACGGTGACTTTCGCCCACCAGGGCTTGCTACGAATCTTGTCGGCGTTCAGCAACGGAAAATTCGGGCGCTGAAGGCGATGTTCGATCAACTGGATCCTGCTGATTCTCTGATCGAGGCTTACCGGTCCAAGATATCCAAGGAAACCGGCAGCGAACGTTTCGTCCACGATGCAGACAGCATGCGTCAAGCCTATGCCGACATGTCAGCGCATGCGGATGCGCTCGAAAAACAGCTCGGCACGCACAGTGGAGCGTGGGTATTCGGCGATCAGTTCACGATGGCGGACGTTATGTGGACGGTCAGCCTCTACCGCGTTTACTGGCTAGGCCTGGGCGAGACACTGACGGCTGAATCCGGTCGCCCCCGTGTCGCGCGCTATGTTGAACGCGCTTTCAAACGACCTTCGTTCTTGTTTGCCGTCGTCAACTGGCCGTTTGGCTACTCGCCGTCCCCGCATGTGCCGGAGATGAATACACCGGGATTCAAACTGAAATTCCTTGCGACAATTCTCGGGAGGCGCAGTTGGCGAGAGGCCCTGTTCGGCTAAGACACGATCACGCTCGTGACGCAGACCTACAGGATCATCGGGTCAGAGCTCTCGCCGTTCTCCGTCAAGGTACGCTCATGGTTTCGGTTTAAGGGGATTCGACACGAGTGGACGGTTGCCAGTGCCGCGATTCGCGAACAGTACTCTAAGTATTTTCGGATTCCCGTTATCCCGGTGGTCATTACGCCGGATAAGCTCGGTCTGCAGGACTCGACACCGATTATTGAACAACTGGATTCTTCGGATGACGGGCCATCCATTCACCCGGAAGACCAGACACTGTGGTTTCTGTCCTGCCTGCTGGAAGAGTTCGGCGACGAGTGGGCAAATAAATGGATGTTTCACTTTCGCTGGGCGCGCGAGGCGGATCGACTGAACGCCGCGACGAAAATCGCCGCGATGCGTGAGCCCGATGCTGACATTGACGATCTCGATCGACTGGTTGAAGTCGTCACCAAACGAATGTCCAGTCGTACCTGGTTTGTTGGTTCGAACGAGCAGAATTCGCCACACATCGAGTCGGGTTTCAAACGGGCGATCAAGCAACTGAATACACACTTGCAGCGGCGAAAATACCTGTTGGGCAACCGGCCTGCCTTTGCCGATTTCGGCATTGCGCCACAAATCTATAACGCGTTCCTCGATCCGACCGCCGGCGCATTGATTTCCGCGCGATACCCGGATGTCGTGGCGTGGCTGCAACGCATGCTGTGGCCACGCATCGACGGCGATTTCGAGACCTGGGAGAGTCTGTCGCCAACTCTTGCGCCATTCATTTCAGAACAGGTTGGCGCTCGCTTCCTGCCGTGGTCGGCAGCGAATCGCAAGGCTCTGCAGCGCGGCGAAGAACGCTTCAGCGTCGAGCTGCCGGACGGAACCTGGACCCAGTCGCCGCAGAAGTACCACGCCAAGTCTCTCACGGAACTACAAAACAAGTACCAGGTGGCGATGAATAATCCTGCACTGCATTCAGTGCTTGAAGGCACAGGGTGCCTCGAAACGCTTCAGGAGACCGCTGATCATGATTGAGTTGTATACGGCTGCAACGCCAAACGGTCATAAAGTGTCCGTGACGCTCGAGGAACTCGGACTCGACTATAGAGTTCGAGCGCTGGATTTTCGGCAACAGGAACAAAAGGAAGACTGGTATCTGAAGATCAATCCGAACGGCCGAATACCGAGCATCGTGGACCACGAGCCAACGGACGGCGGCGCGCCTGTCACGGTATTCGAATCGGGCGCCATTATGGTTTATCTCGCGGATAAGGCGGGTCGCCTTCTGCCCAGGGAAACGCGTGCACGGTCCGAAGTCATGCAGTGGCTGATGTTTCAGATGGGTGGTGTTGGCCCGATGATGGGGCAGGCAAACGTGTTCTTTCGTTACATGGACGAGCAGATTCCAACCGCGATCGAGCGCTACCAGCGAGAAAGCCGCCGGCTGATCGAGGTGCTGGATACGCGCCTGGGTGACAGTGAATGGCTGGGGTCGGAGTACTCGATTGCAGATATTGCGAACTGGTGCTGGGTAAGGACCTACCGATGGTCCGGCGTGTCGATCGACAGTCTGCCGAATGTTCGGCGGTGGCTGGACGCCATGAAGGAAAACCCGGCCTGCCGCAGGGGCATCGAAGTTCCGTTCAAACCTGAAAACCTGTTGAAAGACAAAGCCAGGCGGGACCAATACACAAAGCAAGCAAGGGGGTCGCTGGTTTGAACAGCCCAGTCTCATTCGAGGACCACGGCAATATCGCCGTCATCACCGTTAGCAATCCACCGGTCAATGCACTCTCGCAGCCGGTACGCCAGGGACTGTGGAATGCGATTGATATTCTGGACAGCGCAATGGGCATTGATGCCGCTGTCCTGATCTGCCAGGGCAGGACGTTTGTCGCCGGTGCAGACATCAAGGAGTTCGGCAAACCACCTTTGGAGCCGTTTACGCCGGTTCTCATGCGCAGGATCGGCGCCTGCAAAAAGCCGATCGTTGCCGCTTTACACGGAACGGTCCTTGGCGGTGGCTTTGAACTGGCGCTGGCCTGTCATTTTCGTGTGGCTCGTTCGGATACCCAGCTTGGGTTTCCCGAGGTCAATCTGGGACTGATCCCTGGCGCCGGCGGAACGCAATTACTGCCCAGATTGGCGGGCGTACCCTTGGCACTGGATATGATCACCTCGGGTCGTCGAGTCAGCGTGGAGTCGGTTGAGGGTCGCAGGCTGGTCGACAGGATCGTAGACAGCGCATCTCACAACGAGCTGCTGGAAGAAGCTGTCGAGGCAGCACGAACCGTCGCATCCGAAAAGGACGTTCGACGACTGTCTGACGCAGACGTACCTGACGAATCCGACCTTGAAACGCTCCTGGAGGACTGGCGTGCCAGGATGAAAAAGAAAAAGCCCGGCGAGTTGGCCGCATTGACGTGCATCGACTCAATCGAGAACGCGGTAAAGCTGCCGTTCGACGATGGGGCAGCGGAAGAGCAGCGTTTGTTCCAGGCCTGTCGCGAATCGTCACAGTCCCGGGCATTACGGCACGCATTTTTTGCCGAGAAGCAGTGTTTGAAAGTCGATGATATTGACCCGGAAGCGAAAGCACGACCGATAAAACAGGTCGGTGTAATCGGATCGGGTTGGATGGGCGTAGGCATCGCCACGTGTTTTGCCAACGCCGGTCTCGCGGTCACCCTGCTGGATGTCAATGAGGAAACCGTGACGGCAGGGGTGAACCGCGTACTGGCTAATTTTCAGCGCAGTGAGGCTCGCGGTCGAATCACTTCTGAGGAACGACAGGCGCGTTCCAGCCTGGTCAAGGGAACCACCGACTACACAGAGTTCGCGAAAGTCGATCTCGTGGTTGAGGCCGCTGTAGAGGATATGGCGATAAAGCGTGAAATCTTTCAGAAGCTTGACAGCGTTTGTCAGGAGCAGGCGATCCTTGCGACCAATACGTCGTACCTGGATATCAACGAGATCGCATCAGCAACCGATCGCGAAGACCGCGTTGTCGGCATGCACTTCTTCAGCCCCGCGTACATCATGAAGCTGCTGGAAGTCGTGCGGGCGGAGAAGACCTCAGATGAAACCCTTGTGTCGATCATTTCGCTTGGCAAGCGCCTGGGCAAGGTGCCGGTGACCGTCGGGGTAGGATACGGATTCGCCGGGAATCGCATTTATGCGCGCTACGGCGCGGAGGCGCAAAACCTGCTTCTCGAAGGGGCTACGCCCGACCAGGTGGATTCGGCGATGCGAGAATGGGGCATGGCGATGGGGCCGCTACAGGTTGTCGACCTGACCGGGCTCGATATCGGCTACAAGGCTCGCAAACACCAACCGAACCTGCCGGATGATCCTACATACTTCGCGCTGTCTACCGTCTTCGTGGAACAGGGTCGGCTCGGCCAGAAAACCGACGCCGGGTTCTATCGTTACCAGGACGGTGTGCGAAGTGACGACGAGGAATCCATCGATCTGATTCGACGCACCGCACAACGACTCGGCATCTCGCAGCGGGATTTCGACAATGATGAGATCTGCAAGCGCCTTTTGACCGCAATTGTCGATGAAAGCAGGACGATACTGAATGAGGAGATCGTTCAGCGATCTTCAGACATCGACGCTATCTGGTTAAACGGCTACGGATTTCCCAGGTACCGAGGTGGCCCGATGTGGTATGCGGATGAAGCAGGACTCTAGTTCGCCTACGCGCCCCTGACACGATCGACGATGCCGGCAGCAGCTTGCTCTGACGGGCTGTCATTGCCTCGCCACGCCACGTGTTGGTCGGAGCGAACGAGAATCAGTTCGTGCTGATACAGGGATTTCACTTTCTCGTCGTTCACATCGAGGATCTTCAGCGGTACGCCGGCCGATTCAGCGGCATGGGCCAGCGAATCGCCGTCCGCATCACCCAGCCTTAACAGCGTGAAGTCGCGGCCGAAATGATCGAACAAGGGGCTCCCGTCTTGCAGAAAGACATTTGGTGGCCGGCCCCCGGGCCATGACGTCGGCTCGTAGGACTCCCATTCATAGGCGGGTGCTTCACCGTCTTCATGACAGATCACCGGTGAATCGTCGTAGCGGTAACCCCATTCGATGCCCCAGGCGTCGTTCTCCAGGTTGCCGGCTTCCTGGATGTAGGCGCCTATCTCATCCTTAGCGCGCTCCGCTTCCGGCCCCTCGCCACGGTAAGCGTCGGGTGTGTTTTCAAAAATGCCGTAACGAATGGCTGAATGGCGGGCTGACGCCAGGCGATTCCTGGCACCGACGTGGCGTCGTTCCGTTTCATAGGCGTCAAGCAGCTTGCTGCCACCCCAACCTTTGACGACAGCGGCGAGCACCCAGCCCAGCGCCATCGCGTCGCCGACGCCGGTATTCATGCCGTAGCCGCCGGTCGGAATGACCTGGTGTACCGAATCGCCGGCCAGCCATACGCGGCCGCTGCCGTAGTTGTCGGCCAGACCAAGGCGCGGGTACCAGCGATTTGCAACCAGGATATTGCAGTCAAATTCGCAGCCAAGGAGGTCCTGGAGAAACTCCTCCGGGTCTTTCTCTTCAACGTCGGGATACAGTGGCACCGGCACGTGAATCGTCCAGGTGTCGCGATCATTTTGAGAAATAATTGACCAGCGAAGCGGCGATTGCAGGTGCCAGGCGATTCCGTACCGCTCGAAAACAGCCAGGTCCTTCGATTCCCAGTGGATCATGAACATGGGCATCGGCGTGGGCGCGTCTTCCGGTGGCTCGCCTCGATACTGGTCTCGATAGTCGGTTCGATCGTCGTTGGCGACAAAATCCAGCGGTGTGATCGTGTTGATCGGAATGCCGAGCGCCTTGCGGGCGACACTGCCCGCGCCGTCGCAGCCGGCGAGGTAGTCTGCGCGTACCTGGCGCTCTTCACCGGTTTCGGTGGAGCGAATGATCGCTGTAACGCCGTCTGCATCCTGGCTCAGCGAGTCCAGGCCCCATCCGAACATAAGTTTCACGTGCTCACTATTGCGCTCAAGTTCATCCTTTAGAACCGGTTCCAGTAACACCTGAGAGACGCGCATTCCCGGCTCCAGTGCCATGGTGCCGTCATTGTCTCTCGCCAGTATGTCGCGCATCTCATCGACGCCAGGGTAGTCGAAGCGTGCCAGCTCTCGACCGGCGAGGTCGTCACACCAGATGACCGAGACCGGGTGATCGCCCGGTACGGCGACCGCCCGGAGTGAGTCAGCAAGACCAAGGCGTCGGAAAATCTCCATGCTTCGGCCATTGGTGATATCCATCTTGGGATGACGAGTCGTGGTCGGGTTGCGCTCGACGAGAATCGCATCGATACCGTGAAAATTAAGCTCGTGGGCCAGAACAAGTCCGACGGGGCCACCACCTGCAATCAGAACACTGGTTTTAAGCATGAGGAAAGGTCGGCCCCCATTGAACGCCTCTCAGCGTGTCAACAGAATGCAGTTCCTTAGGCTTGCTGGCGTCAAAGAGATCGCCGTCCGAAAAGTGTTCCACGACGTGTCCATAGGGGTCGAGCCAGTAATCGAACACCTGGCTGCCCAGGATGTGTTTGCCGATGCCCCAGTTGGGTTTGTAATTCCTGGCTTTGAGGTAGTCATGGCCGAGCAGCACGTCATCCCAGTCATTGACCTCGAACGCAGCGTGCTGCAGTTCACCGGCTTTCTCGGTGTTGCCGATCAAAAAAACGGTGTGATGATCGGTCGGGATGTCGCCGCGGTCGCAACGCAGAAACGCGCCGATGATATTGGACTCGTCACCGGCAAAAATTTCGTCCGTGGTTCGTAGGCCGAATCGTTGTTTATACCAGGCCTCACTTGTCGTGAAGTTTTCGACGAACAAGACAATATGACCGAGTCGTTTAACATGTGATGGTCCCGGCTCAAGCCGAACCGGCACGCCGGTTCGCCGGCGGTTTTCACCTGAGTTAACCGGAACGCGTTGCCGGGGCGCCGATTTCTCGACCTCGTTCCAGCCGAAGACAGCGTCTACTTCAAAGCCCTGGGGATCCGTAAAACGCACCCGGCTTCCACCTCCCGGCGTTTCAGCCTCCTCGATGTTGGAAGCGCCTTCCATTGCCGCCAGCTCTTTGAGCTCTTCAGCGCTGTGCATGACAAACCCCATGCCGACAAAGCGAGGGTGTTCCGCCTCCACGACCTCATGCAGGAAGGGGGCTCCGTCGGTTCCCCGGCTGTACAGCGCGGGACTACCTGACGCCGTTTGCGCGGCGGTAACGTGCATTCCGAAATCCTTCAGGAAATCCTCCATCAGGCCAAGGTCTGGTGCTTCAAAACGCAGATAGGCGATGTCAACGGCCCTCGGGCCGGAGGCTTTGAAATTCTCATTCATTCCGTATGTTCCAATTTAATCACCGGAAATGTGTTGACCAACATGCAATTTTTATTATATTTTGCATCAATTCAAAAATTATGCAAATAATCTCGGGCACGCGCCCAAAAGATCCGGGGGGATAGGTCAGCGCGGCATGAGTCCAAAAATAACAGCACATCCAAGCTCCTATGACGGTCTCTCGATTCGCCCGCTTGCGTGCCTCGCGATGTCAGGTGATCTGAACATCCCGAAGCCCAGCGATTCCTTCGCGTACTCCTTCGATCCGCTGTAGAGATTATTCAATGGACTACGCAAGCAGCCTAAGAAGCGTCAAAGACTACATTCGCCTGCCCCTGGTGTACGACCATTGGTACGTCGCAGGACTGGTTGATGAATTTGATCAAACCCCCCAGGCGAAGACTCTCCTGGAACGTTCCGTGGTGTTCTGGCGCACGGAGAACGGTGATCTGAACGCTTTCCAGAACCGCTGCTTGCATAGATCGTTTCCCTTGTCTGAAGGATTTGTCCAGGGCGACAACCTGGTTTGTCGCTACCACGGCATTAACTACGCTCCAGACGGTACGATCGCCAGGATTCCCTGCCAGGAGCGGGCATCAACACGGCGACTGCACAAGTATCCGTTGCGTGAAGTGGGACCGTTCGTGTTCATCTGGATGGGAGACCCGGACCAGCCGGACGACAGCCGTTTTCCGGAATTGTCCTTCCTCGAAAGCTCGCAGCACCGAACGGTTGAGGAAGCGATGGTCATCAACGGCAACTACTTGTTGATGCACGAAAACCTGAATGACCTGACGCACTTCGCCTATCTGCACAAAGATTCTTTTCGCATCGGCGAGTTTTTCTTTGATCTACCGACCCAGGTGGAAATGCGGGCAGAAGGAGTCTGGTGCAATCGAATCGACAACAATCCGGAGAGGGCTGCAGTCGCCCTGCCGCCTGATATTCAGGAACGCATCAAAGGCCAGCCAATAGAACGGTGGGACGGCGGGACATCCGTTTCACCGGGGGTATTCATCGGATATGCACCGATCTACGTTGGAGAGGACGGTTCCGAGAGCGATGAAGTGTATGAACAGCACATCGTGCACTACATGACACCGGAGACGTCGACATCAACACACTATTTCTGGTCTATGACCAACAACTTCGCGCTTGATAACGATGACTACTACGTCGGACTTAAAGCGCATCTTTCCAACGGTTTTGCCGAGGACAAATGGGCCTGCGATCTCATGCAGAACCTGCTCGATGATGATTCCGTCGATTACAAAGAAATGATTATTGCAGGCGATAAAGCAGGGTTGCTGTTTCGCCGCGTGATGCTGGATTGGGTCAACGAAGAGTACACCAATACGAATTTCTAACTGGGGGGGAACTTCAATGAAGTCTATTAACCGATTTTCGCAATCGATCACGATCCTTGCGATCGTCGTGGGGAGTCTGGTGCCTGTTACAACGAAGGCGCAAGACTCTGCGGCGTTCTTAGAAGAGATCATCGTTACTGCGGCGCGCAGAGCAGAGAGTATTCAGGATTCGTCGCTGATTATCGAGGCGTTCAACACCGAAAAAATTGTCGACCAAGGTATAGACGATATGGTCGACCTGTCGAGCGTCGTTCCAAGCCTCCAGATAGGATTGGCCGGACCGCAGCTGCAGATGTTCATTCGAGGCGTCGGCAGCCCGAATGCGACGATCGTCGGCAGCCCGGCTATTGCACTCAGCAAAGACGGAACCTACCTTGCACGCACACAGTCGGTTCACGGTGCGTTTTTTGACCTCGAGCGCATCGAAGTACTCAAAGGACCTCAGGGCACTCTGTACGGTCGCAATGCGACGGGCGGTGCGGTAAACCTGATTACGGTAGCACCCGAGATCGGCGCGACCGGCGGGTATCTGCAGGCCGATGTTGGCAACTTCAGCAAAGTGCATATTGAGGGCGCGATCAACATACCCATGGGTGATTCCCTCGCGACCCGTTTGTCAGCGATCAGTATGAATCGCGACGGCTACATGTCGGACGACACCATGGATGATCAGCACTACGCTGTGCGTCTGCAGACGCTATGGGAACCGTCAGACAAGGTATCCTGGCGATTCCAGGGACAGTACGCGGACTACGGTGGTCGAGGTTTGGGTGGATTCACCTATGCCGGCGCATCCGATGCGTGGGAATCCATTTATCCGGGTGGCAATGACATCCTTCTGGCCAACCTTGCTACGGGACCCGTCGTACCGTCGGTTGCGTTTCCCTGGATTACCGATGCGCTGATCGTTGGACCGGCACCCACTCCGCCGTTTCCACCGGGTACAAATCTGATATCCGGAATTCGTCTCATTGGCGATACGGCCGATCAGGAATTGACCACTTGGGACGTGGGTTTCCGATTGGACGTGGATCTGGATTGGGCGACGTTGACCGTACAGCCTTCATACCAGGAGATTGAGTCCTTTCTGAGAAACACGCCAGGGCCGCAATTCCAGATCGGGGACCCCTTCAATGGTTTGGCGCCTGAAACCTCGGAAGCAACAACCCTGGAGGTTCGACTCGCAGGTGAGTCAGACAGGCTTCAATGGGTAGCCGGTGTATACCTTTTCGATGAAGACCAGTTCGGGCCTACACGGGTCAACCAGGGTCCAGCACAAAACCTGTACGTTGAGAATTATTTTGAAACTGAATCGCTCGGCATATTCGCCGAGACAACGTTCAATGTAAGCGACCAATCGAGGCTGATTGTCGGCGCGCGATACAGCGACGACGACATCGTCAAGCCCGACTTCATTCGCTGGTCGGTAACGCCGGCCTTTGACTGCCCACCGGGTGCGCCGAATGAGTTCGTGATCAATGGCGTTACCGCATGCCAGGTATCCCCGCCAACCACGGAATCGGCCAGCTTCGATAGTTTCGATTGGAACGTGGTCTACGAATATGACTTGAGCGACGACAGCATGATGTTTCTGAAGGCAAGTACTGGGTACAAAGCCGGCGGACTTTCGGCTGTTGCCGGTGCCGCGTTTGGCCCAGAGGAACTGGATGCCTATGAACTCGGCTTTCGAAATCTGTTCATGGATGGACGTCTGCAGGTCAACGGTGACATTTTCTTTTGGGACTATAAAGACCGGCAGGAGAATATCGTCGGTCCGGACGAATTGGGTATTATCGGTCAGGCGACCGTCAACGCTGGCGAAACATCAATACAGGGAATTGGTGTTGACGTTTTGTTCGCGGCATCAGACAGAGACTTGATTCGTGTAGGCGCGGAGTTTCTCGACGCCGAGTACGATTCGTTTACCTACAACGTAGCGGCACCGTTTCTTATTCCGTCGGCAACGTGTCCGGAATCACCCACCGGCAATATCATCAACCTGCCGCCACCGTTCGGTCCGGTGCCTGAATTCCAGATTGATTGCACGGGTTTTGAGGCCACGCGGTCACCCAGGCTGACGTGGAATGTTGCATACACACACACCTTTGAGCTTGCGAGCGGTGCGTCACTTGACGCCACGATCGATGGTTCCTACAAAGATGAGGTATGGACAACCGCAACTTTCCTCACGGAGCAGCGCGCGCCGGATCTGACCTTGTGGAATGCTCGTCTCACTTACAATTCTCCGAGCGACGCATTCAAGATTGTTGCTTACGTTACGAACATCAGTGACGACGCATCGTTTTCGTCTGGTTTGAACCATACGCAGATTCCGCAGCTCGTTGGTTTGTCGCCAACCAACCCGCGTACGTATGGCTTGCGCTTACGCAGGAATTTCTGATCCGGCTGGTTTCAGCGGGAAAATGACTAGCGCTCCAAGGTCGGCTGGAGAGCCGGCCTGCGGGTCGCCCCAATACCGATGAAGACAGCAAGGAGAAAGTTCTGTGGCTAATTCGACGTTTGGCCTGCCGGTCGGTTTACCGATGAAAATTGTCAGCGTATTGCTGGCAGCAGCTTTTCTGTTCTTTGGTGGTATGAAACTGGCTGCTGTGCCGGATCTGGTCGCTGCGCTCGAAGGTTTTGGATTGCCTTCCGGTTCGCACTACCTCATTGGCGGCATAGAAGTGGCCGGCGCCATCGGTCTGTTCGTGCGGCCGATTGCCCGGTTTGCGGCGATGCTGCTGGTGGTCGTGTCCTTGGGGGCTTTCGCGACGCATGTGATCAACCCGCCGGTCCAGCAGGGCGTGCCGGCGCTGGTGCTGTTCCTCCTGAGTGCCTACCTCACCTTCCAGCATGCCAAGGGTTAGTTCGGGACGAACTGCCGGCCTGCTGATCCTCGTCACCGTGTTGTCTGCGTCGCCTGTCGCGACGCAGGCGCAATCTGACTACGGTGTTACCCAGTTCGACGCATCCGGGTCATCGGAAGCCCACGACGTATTCTTACAGGGCCTCTTGCAGCTGCATAACTTCGAGTTCACTGACGCGCGGCTGTCGTTTCAGAAGACACGTAAGATAGATCCTGACTTCACCATGGCCTGGTGGGGGGAGGCCCTGACCTGGTGGCATCCGCTCTGGCCGTCGACCGACCTCGAAGCGGCGCGCGATGTGCTGGAGCAAATGGGACCGGACAGCGCAACGCGTGTCGCGATGGGGAAGACAGCCAGAGAACGCGACTACCTGGCGACCATCGAAGTCCTGTTTGCCGAGGGTGAGCGGCAGGCCCGTCGCGATGCCTATTCAGATGCCTTGGCAGCCTTGTACAGAAAATACCCGGACGACCTCGATGCGGCCGCGTTCTACGCGCTGTCGATTCTCGCCAAATCGAATGGCCGCAACTACCACAGCTATATGCGGGCTGGCGCCATCACCGAAGAAATCCTTGACAAGAATCCGCTGCATCCGGGCGGGCTGCATTACAACATTCACAGTTACGACGACACGATTCACGCGCCTTTAGGACTGAGAGCCGCCCGCGACTACTACAAGGTAGC
>JBCCNM010000047.1:0-21097 GCA_039025835.1 Pseudomonadota bacterium
CCGGCCTGCATCTTGTGGTGGCGGTCGCCTACGGCGGTCGCTGGGACATGGTTCAGGCAGCGCAAAAACTGTGTCGCAAGGTGCATTCGGGCGAACTGGACCCCGAGTCCATCGACGAACGCGCGCTAGACACCGAACTTGCGATGTCGGGGATACCGGATCCGGACCTGCTGATTCGAACCGGCGGTGAGAAACGCATCAGCAACTTCCTGCTTTGGAATCTCGCGTACTCAGAGCTGTTTTTTACCGACGAGCTGTGGCCGGATTTCCGCAGTAAACATCTCGACGAAGCGCTGGAGTTTTATGCCAAGCGCCAGCGCCGCTACGGCAACACGCCGGAACAACTCGAAGCGGTCAAATGCTGAAGGTTCGCATCATCTCTGCGCTGATCGCGCTCGGCATTCTGCTGCTGGTCCTGTTCGTTTTACCGCCGCTGGCCGCAGAGCTCGCCATCGCGCTGGTGACGCTCGCCGGTGCCTGGGAGTGGTCCGGGCTGCTGCGTGCGCCGAACAGGACGATTCGCTATCTGTTTGTCGCCGTCATTGCCGGTCTGCTGGCAGCGCTGCAGGTCTACGGTGACGGCATTATTTTGCCGCTGCTGCTCGGTGCCGCGATCTGGTGGGTTGCTGCGCTGCTGTGGGTGTT
This sequence comes from Pseudomonadota bacterium, assembly GCA_039025835.1. Classification (GTDB taxonomy): domain Bacteria; phylum Pseudomonadota; class Gammaproteobacteria; order Steroidobacterales; family Woeseiaceae; genus UBA1847. Next base: position 646 of record JBCCNM010000047.1, read on the forward strand.
CCTGTACCCGACGGCCGTGCCGCGATTCGTCGGCTGGCTCGCGGGCGTGTGCGTCTTGCTGCCACTGTTCGTCGCCCTGCGCGAGCTGTATACCATCGGTCCGGAGACCTTGCTGTTCGTATTGCTCGTCGTCTGGGCCGCGGACGTTGGCGCGTATTTCGCTGGCAAGCAATTCGGTCGCGTCAAACTCGCACCGAGCATCAGCCCCGGTAAGACCTGGGAAGGCGTCGTCGGCGGTCTGTTGACGGTCTCGCTGATTGCCGTCGCCGGTGCGCTCTGGTTTGAGGCGCCGATACTCGCCATCGTGCCGTTTTGCATCGCCGTTGCCTGTCTGTCGATTGTCGGTGACCTGACCGTTAGTATTTTCAAGCGGACGGCCGGCGTGAAAGACAGTGGCAAACTGTTCCCGGGGCACGGCGGTATTCTTGACCGGGTCGACAGCGTGTCCGCAGCGGCACCGTTGTTTGCGCTCGGCCTGGCGTGGACCGGACTGTTCGCATGATCTGTTCAGCCTGTGTTCAGTTTCAGGAATCTAGCGTAGCCGGGAACTGCCGGCGCGCGGCCCTGTCCATGTGCTTAGGCCCGCTTGCGGAGGGACTGCCAGGGATGCGTGCAGAAGGATCAGGATCATGATGTCGGGTGTACTCGGCAGCGTCGTATCGTTCATCGTAGCGATCAGCGTCCTGGTCGCAATCCACGAGTACGGGCACTACATCGTCGGCAAATGGTCCGGCATGAAGATCCTGAAGTTTTCGATTGGCTTCGGCCGACCGATCTGGAGCCGGGTCGCTGGTCCCGACAAGACCGAATACAGCTTGTCGTCGATTCCGCTCGGTGGCTACGTTCGCTTCCTGGACAGTCGCGAGGCCGGCATCGCACCGGAAGACGAAGGGCGTGCGTTCGACCAGCGGCCGATTCCGCTGCGTATTGCGACCCTGCTTGCCGGGCCGGCATTCAATTTTCTGTTCGCGATCTTCGCGTACTGGGCGCTGTTCATCTACGGCATACCGACACTGATTCCGTCGGTCGGGCAGGTCGATGAGAGCTCCTACGCCGCGGAGGCCGGTCTGCAGACCGGCGACCGCATTGTTGCAGTCGACGGCAACCCGACCGCAGACTGGGAATCCGCACTGCTGATCATGCTGGACAGCATGGTCGCCGACGGTGCGATTCCACTGACGCTTGAGGATGCCGACGGTGACCGCCGCAGCGCGGTCATCGACGTTGGCAGCGATGCTCGCCGGCTGACCGAGCCCGGTCTGTTGTTCGACGGCCTCGGATTTCGCCCTGGCAACAGCGGCGATCGCCCTGCGGTGATTTCCAACTTTCCCGACGGCAGCCCGGCACAGGCGGCGGGTTTGCTAATCGGTGACCGCGTTGTCGCCATCAATGGCGAGAGCACCGACAACTTCGCGGATCTCCGCCGGATCGTCACCGCGCTCCCGGGTAGCACCGTGCCCGTCGCCGTGGATCGTGGCGGCGAGATCGTCACGGTCGATGTGGCTATCGGTGTCGGCGAACAGGACGGCCAGCGATTCGGCCAGCTCGGCGTTGTGACCGAGGTCGATTTGTCCCTGTACTACTACAACCGGCAATACGGTCCGCTGGACAGTGTCGGCCGTGCCATGCAGCGCACCTGGGACTCGACCGTCTTCACCGTCACGATGCTCGGTCGCATGGTGACCGGCGATGTATCGATCAAAAACATCAGCGGCCCGGTAAACATCGCTCAGTTCGCTGGCGAATCGGCGGAGCGTGGCCTGTCCAGCTTCCTGAGTTTCCTGGCCATTGTCAGCATCAGTCTCGGCGTGCTCAACCTGCTGCCGATACCGATTCTCGACGGTGGCCAGATCGTCTACCAGCTTGTCGAGGGCATCCGCGGCGCGCCGGTGTCCGAGCGGACGCAGATACTCGGCCAGCAGGTCGGCCTGTTCGCGCTGTTGATGTTAATGAGTTTTGCTTTCTATAACGATCTGACCCGTCTGTTCAGTTAGGTCTCCCGAGGTTCCAGGATGTTGAAAACCCTTGCCAGTCGTCTGCTGATCGCGTGCACCGCGGTACTGATTACCTTTCCGGCGGCCGCCAACTTCAGCGCCTTCGTCGTTCGCGACATGCGGGTTGAGGGTCTGCAAAGGATTTCCGAAGGTACGGTGTTCAACTACCTGCCGATCAACATCGGCGATCAGGTAGACGCTGCCCGGGTCGGCGAAGCGATCGCCGCTCTGTATCGGCAGGGACTGTTTGAAGACATCGAGATGCGTCGCGACGGCAATACGCTGGTCATCGCCGTGCTTGAACGCCCGTCCATCGAGAGTTTCGAAATCGAAGGTAACAAGGACATCAAGTCCGAGGACCTGCTCGAATCGCTGCGTGGCGTCGGTCTCGCGTCCGGCAAGACATTCGATCCGTCGGTGCTCGATAACGTAGAGCAGTTCCTGCGTGAGCAATATTTCGACCGCGGCAAGTACAGCGTCGAGATCGACAGCGAGGTCAGCAAGCGGCCGAACAACACGGTGGCCATCAACGTCAATGTGAAGGAGGGTGACCGCGCACGCATTCGCCAGGTCAATATCGTCGGTAATGACACCTTTGATGAAGACGACATTCGCACCGACTTTACGCTGGATACGGCTAACTGGTTGTCGTGGTTCCGCCAGGACGATCGTTACGAAAAAGAGGGCCTCGAGGGCGACCTGCAGATTCTTGAGTCGTATTACAAGGATCGCGGCTACGCGGATTTCCGCATCGAGTCGACACAGGTTGCTATTTCACCGAACAAAAAAGACATGTTCGTCACGATCACTATCCGCGAGGGCGACAAGTACTCGATTTCCGATGTGAAGCTGGTCGGCGATATGGTTATCCCGGAGGAATTCCTCAACGCGATGGTCCTCGCGCAGCCCGGTTCGACATTCAACCAGGCCCTGTTGGATCGGTCGGCCGAACTCATGCAGCTGCGACTCGGCGAAAGCGGTTACGCCAATGCGGAAATCCAGCCGGTGCCGGAGCTCGACTACGACAACAAGGAAGTCACGGTTCGCTTCTTCGTCGACCCGAAACAGCGCGTTTATGTGCGTCGCATCAATTTCCGCGGTGTCGACCAGGTAGACGATGAAGTACTGCGCCGCGAGATGCGTCAGCTCGAAGGTGCTTTCCTGTCGAACCGACTGGTGGATCGCTCCCAGGTCCGTCTGCAGCGACTGCCGTACATTGAATCGGTTGAAGTCGAGAACACGCCGGTGCCCGGCGTGCCGGACATGGTGGATGTGGACTTCGACCTCGTGTATCGGATGCCCGGCCAGTTCTCCGGCGGTGTGGGCTATTCGGAAGCACAAAAACTGATCCTGAACGGCAGTATCGTGCACACCAACTTTCTCGGCTCCGGCAACCGTGTGGCGCTCGACCTGAACTCCGGTCGCTTCTCAAAGCTGTACAGTCTGTCGCACACCGATCCGTACACGACGATCGACGGTGTGCGACGGACGGTGGGCGTCAACTTCCGCGACATTACGCAGTTTGTATCCGGTGCATCGGACTTTTCGACGCAGACGGCGGCGGCGTCGATCGATTTCGGATACCCGATCAGCGAGTTCCAGACACTGTCGGTCGGTTTGTCCTACCAGTCGTCGGAGCTGCTGTCATCGGAGGGGAGTACTCAGCAGGCGCAGGACTGGGTATTGAACAACGGGGATTCCTTCATTGAGGACTCCGGGCTCGGCTTCGACGTCTTTGGTACCAAGTTCGACAACTTCGAATTGCTGGCGGGCTGGACCTACGACAGCCGCAACCGCGCGCTGTTCGCGACCCGCGGCACGCGCCAGCAGCTGTTCGTGTCGATGGCGGTCCCGGGCAGCGATGTCGAGTACTACACCGCGCGCTACAGTTTAACGAAATACTTCCAGCTGTTTCAGAACTGGACGATCCGATTCAACACGGATCTGGCGATTGGCGAGGGTCTCGGCGACACGACCGCGCTGCCCCCGTACAAGCAGTTCTTTGGCGGCGGTCCGCAGTCGGTACGCGGCTTCCGCGAGTCCTTCCTCGGTCCGCGGGACTCTATCGGCAACCCGTATGGGGGCAATGTGTTGGTTGCAAGCCAGCTAGAGCTTATACTCCCGCTCCCGGGCCGGTTCGCGAGCCAGGCACGCGCATCGCTGTTTTACGATGCGGGTAACGTATTTAACACCGGTGAGGTAGCGTTCACGGATCGACTTGGCAGTCCGGTCAGCTATGAGCCGGACTTCGACGAACTCAGGGCGTCGGTCGGCATCGGGGTACAGTGGCTGGCGCCGCTGGGCTTATTCAGATTCAGTTATGCCTTCCCGCTTAACCGCTACGAGGGCAACGACCGATTTTACGGAGACGACGTGGAACGGTTCCAGTTCTCCATTGGACAGGCATTTTAAGAACGGAAAACAGTATGAACTCTCTCAAAGCATTTTGGATCACGACGATTGCCGGCGTAGCGCTGTTTGCGGGATTTGCCGCACCGGCCGCCGCGCAGGAAATGAAAATTGGCGTGGTGAACATTCCGCTGCTGCTGGAGCGCATTCCGCAAACGAGAGTTGCACTCGAAGCGCTCGAGGAAGAATTTGCACCTCGCCAGCGTGAACTGGTCGCGAAGCAAAAAGAATACGAAGACCTTGTTGAGAAAGTGCAGACGGACATTCAGGTCATGGGCGAGACAGAACGTCGCAACGCCGAGAAAGACCTGCGTGACCTCGGTCGCGATGTCACGCGCATCGACCAGGAGCTGCGCGAAGACTTCAACCTGCGCCGCAACGAAGAACTTGCGAAGCTGCAACGCTCGGTCCTGTCTGAAGTCCAGGCCTTCGCACAGACAGAGGGTTTCGACCTCATCGTCGGTGATGGTGTGCTGTTCGCCAGCGCCGCCGTCAATGTGACGGACGACGTCCTGACCGCGGTCGAAGCCAAGTTCAAGGCGACCGCCGCCAACTGATACCTCTCGTGTCGACAACGCTCGGCGATCTCGCCGAACAATTCGACTGCGAACTGCAAGGCTCAGCAGCCGTCGCGGTTGACCACGTAGACAACCTGGTCAACGCTAACGCGACGGCTGTCAGTTTTCTGTCCAATGCGGCGCTCAAACCACAGTTGTATGACACCGGTGCCGGCGCGGTCATTCTGCGCCGCGAGGATGCGGCCGACAGCCCGGTCGCGGCACTTATCAGCGATGACCCTTACGCAACCTACGCCCGGGTAGCGGCGGTGCTGCACGCGCCGCGTCCGGTCCGGCCGGGAATCCACCCCAGTGCCGTCGTGTCCGACACCGCCAGAGTTGCGGCAAGCGCCGAGGTTGCGGCCAACGCCGTGATCGACGAGGGTGCCACAATCGGTGAGCACTGCTTTGTCGGTCCGGGCAGCGTGGTCGGCTCCAACTGTTCGATTGCTGCGGCCAGCCGTTTGCTGGCCAACGTCACGCTGGTTGCCGATGTTCGGCTTGGCGAGCGCTGCCTGGTGCACCCCGGGGCGGTCATCGGATCCGACGGCTTCGGCAATGCGATGACCCCTGAGGGTTGGGTCAAAGTGCCGCAGGTCGGTGGTGTGCGAGTCGGCGACGATGTTGAAATCGGTGCGAATGCGACGGTTGATTGCGGTGCGATCGACGACACCGTCATTGGTAACGGCGTGCGTCTCGATAACCAGGTCATGATTGCGCACAACGTAGTGATCGGAGAGCACACGGCGATGGCGGCACAGGTCGGCATTGCGGGCAGTGCCCGGATCGGCGCTCGCTGCTTGTTTGCCGGACATTCGGGCACGGTAGGTCACATCGAGGTCTGCGACGACGTTGTTGTCCTGGGCAAGACGATGCTCACCAAGTCGATCAGCAAGCCCGGCGCCTACTCGGGCGGCTGGGCCGGTGAACCGGCGAAAGGCTGGGCCAGGACCGTGGCGCGCGTCCGCCGTCTGGGCTCGCTGCTTGACCGGGTCGCAGCGCTGGAGAAAGACAAGCGCTGAACGGATCGCTATTCTCTGATCTTTCCGGCAAGCGGGGTACTGCGTGATCCATCCAACCGCCATCATCTCCGATTCGGCGAGCATCGCTGATGACGTCGAGATCGGCCCATACAGCATCATCGGCGACGATGTCACGATCGGCTCAGGCTGTCACATCGGCAGTCACGTGGTCATCAGCGGACCGACCACGATCGGCAGCGACAACCGTATTTATCAGTTTGCGTCGATCGGTGACGATCCGCAGGACAAAAAGTATGCGGACGAACCGACCCGCCTCGAGATCGGCGATCGCAACACGATCCGCGAGTTCTGCACGATCAGTCGCGGCACCGTTGACGACGAGGGTGTCACGACGATCGCCGACGACAACTGGATCATGGCCTACGTGCATATCGCTCATGACTGCCGCATTGGCAGCAATACCATCATGGCGAATAACGCGACCCTGGCAGGGCATGTCCATGTCGGCGACTGGGCGATCTTCGGTGGCTTCACCGGCGTACACCAGTTTTGCAAAATCGGTGCACACGCTTTTCTCGGCATGTTCTCGATCATCAGTCAGGATGTGCCGGCCTACGCGATGATATCCGGCCAGCCCGCCGCGCCGAGAGGTATCAATGCCGAGGGCCTGAAACGCCGGGGGTATACCGCCGAGCAGATTCGCAACATCAAGAATGCGTATCGAGTGGTGTATCGCCAGGGCAGGAAACTTGCGGAGGCCATCGACGAGATCGCCGGGCTGGTTGACGAACAACCCGAGCTCGGCATTTTCCTTGCTTCGCTGCGCGCGGCAGATCGCGGACTGCTGCGATAAATGCGCGTTGGGCTCGTTGCCGGCGAGGCGTCGGGAGACCAGCTCGGCGCCGGCCTGATTCGGGCGATTCGTCGACGCCTGCCCGATGCTGTGTTCGAAGGCGTTGCCGGGCCTGCAATGGTCGAGGCCGGGTGTGAAGCCTGGGCATCGTCAGAAGAGCTCGCCGTCATGGGACTCATCGAGCCGCTGCGGCATGTTCCGAGACTGCTGAAACTCCGTGCGAGGCTTGCGAGACGCTGGCAGGCGACGCCGCCCGATGTGTTCGTCGGCATCGACGCACCGGATTTCAATCTGACTCTCGAGACCCGGCTGCGTAGCGCGGGCATTCCCACGGTGCATTACGTAAGCCCGACGATATGGGCGTGGCGACCAAAGCGCATTCAGAAAATTGCCCGCGCGGCGGACAAGGTGCTGTGTATCCTGCCGTTTGAACCGGCGCTGTATCGAGACGCCGGTGTCGATGCGGTGTTTGTCGGTCATCCAAAAGCCGACAGTCTGACACCGCCGGAGGACACGACTGAACTGAAGCGAGCGCTGGGACTGTCTGCCGACAAGCCGCTGGTGGCGCTGCTGCCCGGCAGTCGTCGCGGCGAGGTCGGGCGTTTACTCGATGTGATCCTCGGCAGTGCGACGCGGCTGGCCAGCGACGCGACCGATCTGCAGTTCGTCCTGCCCGCGGCGACACCGGCCATTGCTGCCATGATTCGTGACGGACTGGACCGACATGACCTGGCGCCACGGGTCAGCGTGCTCGACGGGCAGGGAGTCGACGCCATGGCGGCGGCGGATCTGGTCATTATGGCGTCAGGCACCGCGGTGCTGGAGGCCGCCTTGCTCGGCAAACCGTGCATCGCGGTCTACAAACTGGCGCCGGTGTCCGCCGTTCTCGTACGCAGCTTCAACCTGTTGAAACTCGACCATGTGACCCTGCCAAACAACCTTACCGAGACGCCGCTGGTGCCGGAATTCCTGCAGGAAGCCGCCACGCCGGATGCGGTCGCCGCCGAGGCAACAGCGCTGCTTGCGGACGCGTCGAGACGCGCCGAGATCCGGGACAGGTTTGCTAGACTCCGGGAAGAGATGGCGCTTAACGCCGATGAACGCGCAGCAGACGCGGTACTGGGGATGACGGCTTGATCGATCGGCAACAGGAAGTTGGCAACCACGGCTTTATTGCCGGGGTTGACGAGGCGGGTCGCGGGCCGCTCGCCGGGCCGGTAGTCGCGGCGGCGGTGATTCTCGATGCCCCGCTCGACGGTCTCGCCGATTCGAAAAAACTTACTGAAAAGCGGCGCGACGAACTTGCCGTGACGATACGCAAGCGATCACTCGCCTGGGCCGTGGCCTGGGCGGATGTCGCCGAGATCGATCACCTGAATATCCTCAACGCCACGATGCTGTCGATGCGCCGTGCGATCCTTGGCCTGCGTGTGCGACCGAACCACGTGCTGGTCGACGGCAATCGATTGCCCGGACTCGAATTTCACAGCTTTTCTGTCGGTGGTGATGCGATTATCAAGGGCGACGACACGGAGCCGGCGATCAGCGCGGCATCCATTCTCGCGAAGACCGTGCGTGACGGAATGATGCGCGAATTGCATACGCTCTTCCCGGCGTACGGTTTCGACGGCCACAAGGGCTACGGCACGGCCGCACATCGTGCGTGCATAGAGTCGTCCGGCCCGTGTCCGCAGCACCGCATGAGTTTCGCACCGATGTCGTCGATGCGGAATCACGTCGCATGACGGCATTCGCACACCTGAGCCTGCACAGCGAGTTCTCGCTGGTCGACAGCACGGTGCGCATCGACCGGCTTGTTGAGGCGTGCCGCAAAGACGGCATGCCGGCCGTCGCTCTGACGGATCGCAACAACCTGTTTGCGCTGGTGAAGTTCTACCGCAAGGCGATCGCTGCCGGCGTCAAGCCGATCGTGGGTGCGGATCTCGTCGTGGAGAATCCCGACGACGCGAAACGACCGTACCGTCTGATCCTTTTGTGCCAGAACCGCGACGGCTATCGCAACCTGTCGCAGTTGATCACTCGGGCGTTTGTCGAAAACCAGGTTCGCGGACTGCCGACGGTCCGGCGGGACTGGTTGCGCGAGGACACCTGCGAATCGCTGATCGCCTTGTCCGGCGGCCTGCATGGCGAGATCGGTCAGCAGCTCGTCAACGGTCATACCGAGGCAGCTCGACGGTCTCTGGATCACTGGAACACAGTCTTTCCCGGGCGCTTTTACCTGGAGCTCACGCGCACCGGACGGCCAGGCGAAGCTGAGTGTGTGCAGGCCAGTCTGGAGCTGGCCCAGGCGGCCAGGACACCGGTCGTGGCCAGCAACGATGTGCGCTTTCTCGAGGCCGACGACTTCGAGGCGCATGAAGCGCGCGTGTGCATTCACGAGGGGCGCAGTCTCGCCGACCCCGACAGACCGCGACGCTTCAGCAACCAGCAGTATTTGCGCAATGCAGCGGAAATGGTCGAGTTGTTTGCCGATGTCCCGTCGGCGATCGAAAACACGATCGAGATTGCACGGCGCTGCAGCCTCGATCTCGAGCTTGGCAAAAACGTGCTGCCGGCGTTTCCGATTCCGGACGGCCAGACCGAGGCCGAGTTTCTCGAGGCGGAGTCACGCAGAGGGCTTGACCAGGCACTGACCCGGCTGTTTGAGCGTAACGGTGTCGATGTGTCCGAGCGAGAGGGGCGCAGCGTACCGTACCGCGAGCGACTGGCGACGGAACTCGACGTCATCAAGTCGATGGGATTTCCGGGTTACTTTCTGATCGTCGCGGACTTCATTCGCTGGGCCAAGGAAAACGACGTGCCGGTCGGCCCGGGGCGCGGCTCCGGTGCCGGGTCGCTGGTGGCCTGGGTGCTCGGTATCACCGACCTTGATCCGCTGGAGCACGATCTGCTGTTCGAACGTTTCCTGAATCCGGAACGTGTTTCCATGCCCGACTTCGACGTCGACTTCTGCATGGAAGGACGCGACCGCGTGATCGATTACGTGGCGCAGCGCTACGGGCGCGGAAAGGTGTCGCAGATCATCACCTTTGGCACGATGGCCGCGAAGGCTGTTATCCGCGACACCGGGCGCGTGCTCGGGCACCCCTACGGTTTCGTTGACCGAATTGCCAAGCTGATACCGTTCGAGATCGGTATGACGCTCGACAAGGCGCTGGATCAGTCAGAAGAACTGAGACAGCTTTGCGATGAAGACGAGGCCGTGGCGGCCATCGTCGATCTGGCAAAGTCGCTCGAAGGTCTGGCGCGCAACGCCGGCAAGCACGCAGGCGGTGTGGTCATTGCGCCGACCGAGCTCACCGACTTCTCACCGCTGTACTGTGAGGAGGGTGGCGTCAATGCGGTGACCCAGCTCGACAAGGACGACGTTGAAGCGATTGGCCTCGTCAAGTTCGACTTCCTCGGCCTGAAAACGCTGACCATCATCGACTGGGCTGAGCACATCGTGCGCGAATCCGGCGCCAGCGACGAGTTCGACGTCAACCAGATCCCGATGCGGGATGAAAAGACCTTCAAACTGCTGCAGTCCTCGCAAACCGCCGCAGTGTTCCAGCTCGAATCCAGCGGAATGCGCGACCTGATCAAGCGGCTGCGCCCTGACCAGTTCGACGATCTCGTGGCGCTGGTGGCGCTGTTCCGTCCGGGCCCGCTGCAATCCGGCATGGTTGACGACTTTATCGCACGCAAGCACCAGACGGACGGTGCGGAGATCGACTACCTGCATCCGGATCTCGAACCGGTGCTCAAGGAAACCTACGGTGTCATCCTGTACCAGGAGCAGGTGATGCAGATCGCACAGGTGCTGGCGGGCTACACGCTCGGCGGTGCCGACATGCTGCGCCGCGCCATGGGCAAGAAAAAGCCCGAGGAGATGGAAAAACAGCGCGGCATTTTTGTCACCGGCGCAACCGAGCGCGGTGTCGATGAGAAAAAGGCGACGCACATCTTCGACCTGATGGAGAAGTTTGCGGGGTACGGCTTTAACAAGTCGCACTCGGCGGCCTACGCGGTGTTGTCGTACCAGACGGCGTACCTGAAAGCGCATTTCCCGGCGCCGTTTATGGCCGCGGTGATGAGTGCCGATCTCGATCACACCGATCGACTGGTCGTGCTGAAAGACGATGTGCGCTCCCTGGGGCTGAAGCTGTTGCCGCCGGACATCAATCGCTCACTGCATCATTTCAGCGTGCCGGATGCACAGAGCATCCTGTACGGACTCGGCGCGATCAAAGGTGTCGGGCGCTCGGTGGTTGAGGCGATCATCGCCGAGCGTGAAAATGCGGGACCGTTTTCCGACATCTCCGGTTTCTGTATGCGACTGGATGCCGACAAGATCAATCGCCGCGCACTGGAAGCGATCATCAAGGCCGGTGCGATGGACGGATTCGGTGTGTCGCGTCGCGCCATGATGGAGCAGGTCGAGGAAGCGCTGAAAGGCGCCAGCCAGGCCGCCAAGGCGTCCGCAGCAGGGCAGAACGACATGTTCGGCCTGTCAGCACCCGCCGAGGAGCCGAAGGTTAAAACGGACACGCTCGTCGAGTGGCAGAAGCGGGTGAAACTCGGCTACGAAAAAGAAGCGCTCGGGCTCTATCTCACCGGCCATCCGTTTGACACCGTGCGCAAGGATGCACGTTTCTTCGTCGACGGCAAGCTGGGCGAAATCGCCAGCGAAGCTCCGCCGCAAAACGGCAGGGGCGAACGAGACTACGCGGCCGGCCGGCGCGAGGTGTCGGTGGCCGGACTCGTTATGGACATTCGCAAGCGTGGCAATCGCGTCAGTGTCGTACTCGATGACGACAGTGGTCGTATGGAAGTCAGCCTGTTCAGCGAGGCAGCCAATGAGTTTCGCCACCTGCTGGTCAAGGATGAAATCCTCGTCGTCAGCGGCGCGCTGCGTTACGACGACTTCATCGGCGCCTGGACGATCAATGCGAAAAACATCGTACACGTGGATCGCGTCATCGAAAGTCGGGCACAGGGCATGCTGCTGAAGATTGCGCCTAACGGCCGCGGTCAGCAGCTGTTGACCGACTTGCACGATGTGCTGCTGCCCTACCGACAGGGGCATTGTGATGTCTCGGTGCAGTATTTCGGTGCCGATGCCGCCGCGCGCTTCAGCCTCGGCGCCGAATGGTCGGTCAAGCCGAGCCGCGAACTGCGCGACAAGCTCGCTGACCTGCTGGGCAGCGATAATGTTCGATTGCTGTACACTCCGGGTCGCGAAATCATGTAGAGTCCGGCGTCTGAGCACGTCTTTAGAAAGATCAGCTATGGATATGAAATTCCTGGATTTTGAGCAGCCCATCGCCGAGTACGAGGCGAAGATTGAGGAGCTGCAGTACGTCGGCGAAGACTCGGAAATCAATATCAACGAGGAAGTCGCGCGTCTGCGAGAGAAAAGCCAGACGCTGACCCGTGACATTTTCTCCAAGCTGAACCCGTGGCAGGTCGCGCAGGTGGCGCGCCATCCGATGCGTCCTTACACGCTGGACTACCTCGCTCAGATCGCACCGGATTTTCAGGAACTGCACGGCGACCGCATGTACGCGGACGACCCGGCAGTGGTTGGCGGCATCGGTCGAATCGGTGATCGTGCTGTCATGTTTGTCGGTCATCAGAAAGGCCGGGACACCAAAGAGCGAGTTCGTCGCAACTACGGCATGCCGAAGCCGGAAGGTTATCGCAAGGCGCAGAGACTGATGCGCATGGCCGAGAAATTCCAATTGCCGGTGGTCACCTTGATCGATACGCCGGGCGCGTATCCGGGGGTGGGTGCCGAGGAGCGCGGCCAGAGTGAGGCGATCGCCTACAGCCTGTTCCTGATGTCCCGCCTGCGGACACCGATCATCAGCGTTGTGATCGGCGAGGGCGGTTCCGGCGGTGCGCTGGCTATTGGTGTCGGCGACCGGCTGATGATGCTGCAATACGGCGTGTACTCGGTCATCTCGCCGGAGGGCTGTGCGTCGATATTGTGGAAGAGCGCCGAGAAGGCCGCAGAGGCGGCCGAAGCGATGCGCATCACCGCACAAGATCTGGAGGGCTTTGGTCTCGTCGACGAGATACTGCCCGAACCGCTCGGCGGTGCGCACCGCAACCCGAACGAAGCGGCTGAGGTCATTCGCAATGCGCTGATTGCCGCACTCGACCAGCTCGCAGACCAGCCGCTGGAGCAACTGCTCGAGGAGCGCCAGCGCCGCCTGGCCAGCTTCGGGCAATTCAAGGAAGCGTGAGCTTCAGTCCGGACTGGCTGCGTCGGCGACTGATCGATCTCGGCGCGGACAAGGCCACGCGTCTGGTCGTAGCGCTCAGCGGCGGACTGGATTCCACGGTACTGCTGCACACGCTGAGCCGACTTGCTTCCGGAGTCCCGGTCAGCGCAATCCATGTCAATCACCAGCTGCACGCCGATGCGGACCGCTGGCAGCAGCACTGCGAAGAACTGTGCGCGTCACTCGCCATCCCGCTGCAAGCCGTCACCGTTGCGGTTGCGACAGACAGTGGTGCCGGGCCGGAGGCTGCCGCCCGCACCGCGCGATACGCCGCATTCCGTGAGCAGCTGCGGGCAGGCGACGTGCTGTTGAGCGCGCATCATCTCGATGACCAGGCGGAGACACTGCTGCTCCATCTGATGCGCTCGTCCGGACCGCTTGGCCTGGCCGGCATGCCGACCGAACGTGCGCTCGGAAAGGCGCGGTTGCTGCGACCGCTGCTGGACGTGCGGCGCGAAACGCTGCGCCAGTACGCGGACCGCGAAGAGCTGTCGTGGGTGGAAGACCCCGGCAATGCGGACACCGGCCTGGATCGAAATTATCTGCGCCACGACATCCTGCCCCGATTGGAAAGTCGCTGGCCCCGATCCTCGCAGCGCCTGGCGCGGTCATCGGAACTTTTGTCCGAGGCCTCGGCGCTGCTGGATGCTCTGGCTGCGATCGATCTCGCTGACAAGGATCCCGCACGACTGCCCGTGGATCGTCTCCTCGCTCTCGGTGACGTCCGGGCGCGCAACCTGCTGCGTTATACGGCGCGACAGCTGGATCTCCCGGTGCCGCCCGCCAAAGCCCTGCAGCGTATCGTCAACGAGTGTCTGACAGCGAAAGAGGACGCTCAGCCGCTGGTCGAATGGCACGGGGCGAACGCCCGGCGTTACCGCAACGAACTGTTCCTGCTGGCCGACCCTTCTGCGCCACCGGACGGCGGACAGCTCAAACCCGGCGACTCGCTGGACCTGGGCGTTCTAGGGCGCCTGCATGCCGACGCCGACTCACCGCGTGGCGTGTCGCCGAAGATCGCCGTCGACGGATTCCGCGTGGCCTTCCGGGACGGCGGTGAGGCGCTGCAGCCCGAGCGCGATGCCCACCGCCGACCGCTAAAAAAACTGCTGCAGGAGGCTGGTGTTTTGCCGTGGATGCGCGCGCGGATTCCCCTGCTGTACTGTGGCGAGACGCTGGTTGCGGTCGGAGACCTGTGGCTTGAGCAATCCGTGGTGACGGCACCCGGCATCGCGATTCGCTGGGAGGATCGTCCCGTCATACGCTGACAGGCGATGTTTTCTTCGTTACCACTCTGATAAGCTTTAGCACCGTCTTATTCGAATCGACGGTGCGGCATTCCAAAGGGTTGGTCAGAGCACAGGTTCTCCCAACCCTTTCTTGTTTCCCGGCGATAGGCAGCACGGGCTTTTAATGACTTCGTATGTGTTTATAACGGGCGGCGTGGTGTCGTCGTTGGGCAAGGGTATTACCTCTGCCTGCCTGGGCGCGATCCTGGAAGCGCGCGGACTGTCGATCAGCATGATCAAGCTGGATCCCTACATCAATGTCGATCCCGGCACGATGAGTCCGTTCCAGCATGGCGAGGTGTTTGTTACCGACGACGGTACGGAGACCGACCTCGACCTCGGTCACTATGAGCGATTCGTCAACACGACCACCGGGCGGCACAGCAATTACACGACGGGCCGGATCTACGAGCGCGTGATCGCCAAGGAGCGACGTGGCGATTACCTCGGCGCCACAGTGCAGGTGATCCCGCACATCACCGACGAAATCAAACAGGGCGTGAAACGCGGCGCCGGTGAAGCCGATATTTGCCTCGTCGAAATCGGTGGCACTGTCGGCGACATTGAGTCGCTGCCGTTTCTGGAGGCGATCCGCCAGATGGGTATCGAGCTGGGCCGGGATCGTGTCATGTACGTGCACCTGACGCTGGTGCCCTACATCGCAACCTCCTCGGAGATCAAGACCAAGCCGACTCAGCACTCGGTCAAGGAGCTGCGTTCTATCGGTATCCAGCCCGACATCCTCGTGTGTCGATCCGAGGAACCATTGCCGGAAGAGCAGCGACGCAAGATCGCGCTGTTTACCAACGTGCGCCCGGAGGCTGTGGTGTCAGCCTACGACGTCGACGATCTGTACAAGATTCCGGAGATGATGCACGCGCAGGGCTTCGATCGCATCGTGGCTGAGCAGCTCAACCTCGACCTGCCACCGGCCGACCTGACGCAATGGCAGGCTATTGTGGATGCCAAAAAACAGCCGTCCGGCGAGGTCAATATCGCCATGGTTGGCAAATACATGGACCTGCGTGACGCCTACATTTCACTGACCGAGGCGTTGTTGCACGGCGGTATTCACACGCGAACCCGGGTCAATATTCACTACGTCGAGGCGCAGGACATTGAGGATCAGGGCGTTGAGCTTCTGCAGGACATGGACGGCATCGTCGTACCCGGCGGTTTCGGTGATCGTGGCATCGAGGGCAAGATCGAGACCGTGCGCTTCGCGCGCGAGTCCGGCGTCCCGTACCTGGGCATCTGCCTCGGCATGCAGGTGGCCGTGATCGAGGCGGCGCGACATCTTGCGGGCTGCGACGGCGCGATGAGCACTGAATTCGATCGCGACACGCCGCACCCGGTGATTGCGCTGATTACCGAGTGGCAGGACGCGTCCGGCGATGTTGAGCAACGTGACGAGGCGTCAAACCTCGGCGGCACGATGCGACTCGGCGCCCAGGACATCCGGCTGCAGTCCGGTTCACTTGCTGCGGTGACCTACGGCAGCGACACGGTGCGTGAACGCCACCGACATCGTTACGAGGTCAACAACAATTATCGCCAGCGTCTCGAGGAGGCCGGTCTGCGATTCTCGGGTCTGTCGGTTGACGACCTCGTGGAGATGGTGGAACTGCCGGATCACCCCTGGTTCGTCGCCAGCCAGTTCCACCCTGAATTTACGTCCAACCCGCGCGATGGCCATCCGCTGTTCAAGGGATTCATCGGCGCTGCGCGCAAACACCGCGAGGATGACCTCCCGGAGGTGCGTGAGGCATGAAGCTGGTCGACTACGAAGTCGGTAACGATCTGCCGTTTTTCCTGCTCGCCGGCACCTGCGTCGTCGAGTCCGAGGCGATTGCTATCGAGACAGCCGGGCGCCTGAAAGAGATCTGCGAGCGTCTCGGTGTCCCGCTGATCTACAAGTCGTCGTTCGACAAGGCAAATCGCTCCTCCGCCGGCAGCTTTCGCGGCCCCGGCATGGAGGAGGGTTTGCGCGTTTTGTCCGAGGTCAAAAAGCAGCTCGGTCTGCCGGTGGTGACCGACGTGCATGAAGACACGCCGATCGATGAAGTCGCCGACGTGGTCGACGTCATGCAAACACCGGCATTCCTGTGCCGGCAGACCAATTTTATTCTGCGCGTCTGTGAGCCGGGAATCCCGGTCAACATCAAGAAGGGTCAGTTCCTGTCGCCGTGGGAGATGTCGAATGTTATCGACAAGGCAAGGTCGACCGGCAACGAATTCATCATGGCCTGCGAGCGCGGATTCTCGTTTGGCTACAACAACCTGGTGTCGGACATGCGCAGTCTGGCGGTGATGCGCACGATGGACTGTCCGGTTGTGTTTGACGCGACGCATTCGGTGCAATTGCCGGGTGGCAAGGGCTCGGCGTCGGGCGGTCAGCGGGAATTTATCCCGGTGCTCGCCCGCGCTGCGACCGCCGTCGGTGTCGCCGGTTTGTTTATGGAGACGCACCCGAGGCCCGACGAGGCCCTGAGTGACGGACCGAACGCGATGCCGCTGGACCACGTCGAGGCGCTGCTGACATCGCTGGTCAGCATTGACCGGGCCGTAAAGACGGGGCCGTATCTCGAGCACACGCTGGGGCTCGGCAAGGACTGATTCCAACTGTTAACGATCGAAGACCGCGGATGGCGGTCGCGGGGATAGCTATGATCACAATCAAAGACCTGACAGCGCGTGAAATTCTGGATTCGCGCGGCAACCCGACCGTGGAAGCGGATGTCACGCTGGCCTGCGGTACAACGGCTCGCGCCGGCGTACCATCCGGCGCATCCACCGGCACGCGCGAGGCGGTAGAGCTTCGCGATGGGGACGCCTCGCGCTACCTCGGCAAGGGCGTCACCAAGGCCGTGGCCAACGCCAACGGCGAGCTGAAAGAGGCGCTGGTGGGCCAGGAATTCGCCGACCAGCGCGTGCTGGATACGCGGATGATCGAACTCGACGGCAGCGACAACAAGGGCCGTCTCGGCGCCAACGCCCTGCTGGCGATTTCACTGGCCACCGCGCGCGCCGTTGCGATGTCCGGCGGAGTGCCGCTGTTCAAGAGCCTGGGCAGCAGCACGAGCATGCCGGTGCCGATGATGAACATCATCAACGGCGGCGCACACGCGGACAACAGTGTCGACATCCAGGAGTTCATGATCCTGCCGGTCGGCAGTCCGAACTTCGCTGAAGCGCTGCGCTGCGGTGCCGAAATTTTCCACGCGCTGAAGTCGGTGCTGAAATCGCAGGGCATGAACACTGCGGTCGGCGACGAGGGCGGCTTCGCGCCGGACCTGCCGTCCAATCAGTCGGCGCTCGACACCATCATGGAGGCTATCGGCAAGGCCGGCTACGCCGCTGGCAAGGATGTGTACCTCGGCCTCGACGTGGCGAGCTCGGAATTCTATGAGAATGACCAGTACGTACTGGCGTCCGAAAACCGCAGCTTTGATGCGGCCGGTTTTGCGGACTACCTGGTCTCGCTGGTCGACCAGTACCCGATTATCTCGATCGAGGACGGCATGGACGAGAGCGACTGGGCCGGCTGGCGCATCCTGTCGGACAAGCTGGGCAAACGTGTGCAGCTCGTTGGTGATGACCTGTTTGTCACCAACACCGCGATCCTGAAACGCGGTATCGACGAGGGTATTGGTAACTCGATCTTGATAAAACCCAATCAAATCGGTACTTTAACCGAGACTCTTGATGCAATTACTATGGCAGCAGAGGCCAATTACACGGCCGTTGTCTCGCATCGTTCGGGGGAAACGTCAGACAGCACGATTGCCGACATCGCCGTCGGCACCGTCGCAACCCAGATCAAGACGGGTTCGCTGTCCCGCTCCGACCGGATCGCCAAGTACAACCAGCTGTTGCGCATCGAGGAAATTTTGGGGGGCAGCGCCACGTACGCAGGCCCGGGGGCATTCAACGTCGACCTGTAAGGCGGCCGGGGATCAATGACACAGCTTCGCTGGATCAACATCGGTTTACTGCTGCTGGCGGTCCTGCTGCAGGGTCGGCTGTGGCTGTCCGACGGCGGCTTCCGGAAAACCCAGGAGCTGCGCGCCGCCGTGGTCGAACAAACGCTCGTCAACGAGACGCAGCAAGCACGCAATGACGAGCTGAACGCCGAAGTTCTGGACCTGAAAAACGGTCGCTCGGCGGCCGAGGAACGCGCGCGGACCGACCTCGGCATGATTGCGCCCGGCGAAAGCTTCTACCAGGTCGTGTCGACCGCGTCTCGCTACTAGCGTCCGTGCCCGAGCTGCCCGACTGGCGACGCGCGTTCGGCGCACCGCTGTTTACCGGTCGACTGAAATCCGCAGCCAGCGACTTCCTCGTGACCGAAGTGCTCGGCTTTGAGCCCGACGGCGACGGCGAACACGACCTGCTGTGGGTGGAAAAAACCGACACCAACACCGACTGGCTGGCGCGTCAGCTGGCGCGCTTTGCCGGTATACCGGCTCGCGACGTCGGCTACTGCGGACTCAAGGATCGCCGCGCGGTCACGCGCCAGTGGTTCAGTGTTCGACGTCCCGACCGGGACGGCACGGACTGGGAGCGTTTCGACGTGGACGGCGTGTCGGTGCTGGCTCTGCATCGGCACCGCCGCAAGCTGCGGGTCGGGTCCCATCGCGGCAATGCCTTCGACATTGTGTTGCGTACCACGCAGCCAGCGGATACCGGTGCGCTGCAGGCGCGTGTAAGCCAGCTGCTTGAGACCGGTGCGCCGAATTATTTTGGCGAGCAGCGTTTCGGCCGCGATGGCGGCAACCTGGCGCTTGCGGAAACTGTGTTCGCCGGTCGCCGCATCGATCGAAATCGCCGCGGTCTGGCGCTGTCGGCGGCGCGTTCGCTGCTGTTCAACGCCATCCTTGACCAGCGTGTCGCCGACGGTAGCTGGAACCGGCTGCTGCCCGGCGAGCGTGTCGAACTGGACGGCTCGGCGAGTGTATTCGACGTCGAGACACCGGATGCCGAGCTCGAACGGCGCTGTGCCAGTGGCGACATCCACCCGACGGCGACTCTGTGGGGTCGCGGCGCGCCCGTGTGCAGCGGTGCTGCCGCCGTTTTGGAGCAGGCCGCGACCGACGGCTACACCGGGTTTCGCGACGGTCTGTCAAAGGCTTCGGTAGACGCAGGCCATCGTCGCCTGCGGATACCGGTGCGATCGCTCGAGGTGAACGGTGTTGCTGATGGTGTGCGTTTCCGATTCGAACTCGGTCGCGGTGAGTACGCGACAGTCCTGCTGCGCGAATTCGCCGAGCTTCAGTAAACGTCTTTAGCGATCGTCGAGCAAGACGTAGACCGCACCGGTGCCGCCGTCGACCTGGCGGGTAGAGCAAAACGCGAGCACGGTATCCCAGCGACGCAGCCAGCGATTGACGGCCTGTTTCAGGACCGGCCCGCGCTCGCCGGAGCCCTTGCCTTTGCCGTGGACAATGCGCACGCAGGTCTTGCCACTCTGCGCGCTGTACTGGATGAAATCGGCGAGCCTCGGACGGGCTTCTGCGACGGTCATGCCGTGCAGGTCGATCTCTGCCTGCACGGAGTAGCGGCCCCTGGCGAGCTTGCGCATTGTGCGTTTGCCGACCGATGCACGATGAAAGCGCATCGCGTCGACGTTGTTGGCTTCGGTTTCGTCGATATCGGCGAGCAGGGACTCGCGCAGGGCCTGCTCTTCATCGGCCTTGGAAAATCGGGCCTTCGGCGCTGGTTTTTTGACCTTCGCGACTGCACGCGGCTCGGCCTTGAGCGGCTTGGTGCCGCTCATCGCTTTGCGAAACAGGTTTATGTCATCTTCGCCCATGGCGTCCGACCCAAAGCTACTGTGTCTGATCAGGATTGAGTATAGTGAGCGCGCCTGAGCCAGCCAACGATCTGCCGCCCTGTAAATGAAAATTCTTGTAAGCAATGACGACGGTTATCTCGCGACCGGAATCAACGTGCTGGCAGACGCCCTGGCTGAGGTCGCCGACATCACGGTCGTCGCACCGGACCGCAACCGCTCGGCCGCCAGCAATTCGTTGTCGCTGACGCATCCGCTGCGCATCACGCAGGTGGGCGACAAGCGC
>JBCCNM010000048.1:0-21084 GCA_039025835.1 Pseudomonadota bacterium
CTGCTCGCCGACCGCTACCTCGATGATTTCGACGGCATGTCGATTGGCTCAAACGATATGACGCAACTCGCGCTCGGCCTCGACCGGGATTCGGCGCTGATTGCCGATGTGTTCGACGAACGCGACGACGCGGTGCTGGCCTTGCTGGAACTGACCATCAAGGCCTGCAAGGCACGCGGGAAGTACGTGGGTATCTGTGGCCAGGGACCGTCGGATCACCCAGACCTGGCTCGATGGCTGCTCGACCAGGGTATTGAGAGCATGTCGCTGAACCCGGATACCGTGGTCGAGACCTGGATGTTTCTCGCCGGCGAAACCGTCGACGGTTAATCAGAAGCGGTCGTAGCGAGAGCGTCGCGGCATTTTTAGCCGCGGCAACCACAAACCCAGAATAATGCCAACGATGATGACGCCACTGCCAGCCATGAACCAGTAGCGTTGGCTCTGGCCGGACAGCGTTCGATTCTCTTCCTCGAGCGCGCCGACCTGTAGTCTCGCATCCTTTAGGTCGTCCCGAAGTTCCCTGTTCTGGCTGTCGAGTGATAACGCATTGGCCGCCGTGCGGCGAATGTCTGCAAGCTCCTGCTGAAGGCGCTGTTTGTCACCCTCGAGGCTGTTGATCGTGTTGCGCGCTTCCTGGTATTCGCCGCGCAGCGCCGCGAGCTGACCTTCCAGCGAACTGCCCTCGGAAGCCGCATCCGTAAGCTGCTCCGTCAGCTCGCGCAGTTGTTCGCGGGCCGACGGTTCGGTCATCAGGTAGCGAGTCAGGACCCAGCCCTCGGTACCGCCGGGTGTGCGCACCTGTGTGTAGCCGGATTCCTCGTCGCGCTGCAGCACGTCGAGGCGCATGCCACTGCCGAGACTCATGCGTACCGCGTTGGACGTACTGGGCCCGGTGCGCAGCGTGATCTCGAACTGGTCACTGACCCAGGCGGACTGTGCAGCGCCCACAGAGGGCAGCAGCAATGCAACATAAAGCAGCTTTCTGATCATGCGCTGACTATAAAGGAAGGTGTTCAACAGCTCCAGCTAAATACAAATCAAATCAGTCGCTTATCGGCGACACTTGAATGCCGGAACATCATGTGTGTTGCGTCAGCACCGACGAGTCCAGAAACGATTCGCGGTACCAGGCAAGCTCGTTGATGGAATCGCGAATATCCGACAACGCGCGGTGCTCAGACGACTTGCTGAAACCTGCGGACACATCAGGGGCCCATAGCTGGGCGAGAAGTTTTAGCGTGCTGACGTCGAGATTGCGGTAGTGGAAGTACCGTTCGAGCGACGGCATTTCACGCGCCATAAAACGTCGATCCTGGCAGATGCTGTTGCCACACATCGGCGATGCACCGCTGTCTACCCAAGCGGCCAGAAAGTCAATGGTCTGCTGTTCGGCGTCCTCGAGGGTTGCCGTGCTCGCAAGAACACGTTCTGTCAGCCCTGATTTTCCGTGTTGCGACGTGTTCCACTCGTCCATGCTGTCCATAACGCTTTGCGGCTGGTGTATCGCGATCACCGGGCCCTCGGCAAG
Source organism: Pseudomonadota bacterium (assembly GCA_039025835.1). GTDB lineage: Bacteria > Pseudomonadota > Gammaproteobacteria > Steroidobacterales > Woeseiaceae > UBA1847. The sequence continues at coordinate 1,532 of JBCCNM010000048.1, forward strand.
CTCCTTGAGGTTGCGATCGGTCACAATGGTGGCAATCTCGATGATGGTATCGTTCATCGAATCGAGCCCTGTCATCTCAAGATCGATCCAGATGAGGTTGCTTTGTCGGTCGCTGCTCATGCCTGCCCTTAAAAAAACGGTCCGCGCGAAGTGTATCGCGTTCCGTCGCCCGCAACGTCATACTTGCCGACGTGAACAACGAGCAGAGCATGGCCCGGGTCGATGATGCCCTGGTCGTTACGACTTTTAGTCGACGGATGACCCTCGAGCTGGCCGACGGTGACCGGGTCCACGCCCGTATCAAGGGAAAGCGACTGCGACCGGTGTGCGGTGACCGGGTGTCGGCGAACAGTCTGCCGAATGAATCCGAATGGCTGATCACGCAGATCGGCGAACGACGAAACACCCTGGCCCGGCCGAATGCCCGCGGCGAAGCCGAGGTGCTGGCAGCAAATGTCGACCAGCTCGTTGTCGTCCTGTCTGCCTTGCCCCGACCCGACTGGTTTATCGCGGATCGCTACATCGCAGCTGCGGAGCACATGACGGCTGACAGCGTTGTGGTCTTCAACAAGTCAGACTTAAGCGAAGACGGCGATGAACTCGCTGTCTATGAAAGACTGGGGTATCGATCCATTCGCACCAGTGTCGACACTCGCGAGGGCGTAGCAACGCTGTCCGAGCAGCTGACGGGAAAGACCTCGATTTTTGTCGGCCAATCCGGGGTTGGCAAATCCAGCCTGATCAATCTGCTTGTCGATACGGCGGAACAACGTGTTGCCGAGGTGTCGGAGAAACTCGAGGAAGGCCGGCACACCACAGTTAACTCCGCCCTGTTGCCACTGACCGGCGGTGGTGCTGTCATCGACTCGCCGGGCGTGCGCGATTTCGCGCCGGCGTTTACCCGGAACGACAACATCGCTGCGGGCTTTATCGAAATCGCCGACGCGGCCGACGCCTGCCGATTCAGTAACTGTCGGCATTTGCAGGAGCCCGGTTGCGCCGTGAAAGCGGCCGTGGACGAGGGTGCAATCGACACGCGGCGATACGAGAGTTATCGGCGGCTGCTGTTTTTGACCGAGCGGCTGACCGAAGGTCGTTACTAGGCAGATCCTAGCCGGGCGGCCAGCCCATCTGGCGACCGCCGATCAGGTGCAGGTGGATGTGAAACACAGTCTGCCCACCGTGCTCGTTGCAGTTCATGACAAGTCGATAACCGTCTTCCGACAGTCCCTCGTCAGCAGCGACCGCTTTGGCGACAAGAAACAGTTCACCGACCACGGCCGCATCTGCATCCGTCAGGTCGTTGACGGTGGGTATGCGGCGTTTAGGAATTACCAATACGTGGGTGGGCGCCTGCGGGTTGACGTCGCGGAAAGCCAGCACGTTGTCGGTTTCGTGCACGATATCCGCCGGTATCTCCCGCGCGACTATTTTGTTGAACAGATCATCAGACACAGCGTCTACTCCACGACACGACGGCCGTAGAATGCGTGCGACAGCGTACCGCCGTCAACATACTCGAGCTCACCACCGAGCGGCACGCCGTGCGCAATACGACTGGCTTCGATGCCAAAACGCGACGCCAGCTCGGCAAGGTAATGCGCCGTTGCATCACCCTCGACCGTCGGATTGGTGGCGAGGATCATCTCCTTGATCACACCCTCGGCAAGCCTGTCCTCCAGGGCATCCAGACCCAGCTCAACCGGACCGATGCCATCGAGCGGCGACAGGTGACCCATGAGTACAAAGTACAGCCCGCGGTAGCCCGTGGCATCTTCGACAGCCATGACGTCCGCCGGCGATTCCACGACACACAGCGACGCTGAGTCGCGACCGGCATCCGAACAGATCGAACACAGGTCTTCTTCGGTAAACATACGACAGCGTTTGCAGTGACCAATGCGTTCGACGGCGTCATTCAGTGCTCCGGCCATAGCCAGCGCGCCGTCACGCTCACGTTCCAGCAAGTGAAAGGCAATGCGCTGGGCGGATTTCTGGCCGATCCCCGGCATGCACTTCAGGGAATCGATCAGCCGAACCAGCATCGGCGAGTACGACATGCGAATGGCCTAGAACGGTAACTTGAAGCCCGGCGGCAAGCCTGCGCCGGCCGCCATGCCGGAAAACTTGTCCTGGATCTCGGTCTGGACCTTGGCGTGCGCGTCGTTCAGCGCTGCGAGAATCAGGTCTTCGAGCATCTCTTTATCGTCGCCGATCACGGCGTCGTCAATCGACACGCCTGTTACCTGATGCTGCCCGGTCATCGTGACCTGCACCATGCCGCCACCGGCCTGGCCCGTGACGGTCAGGGAGGCCATCTCGTCCTGTGCCTCCTTCATTTTCTGCTGCATCTGCTGGGCCTGCTTCATCAGCTGGCCGATACCACCTTTCATTCGGGAATCTCCGTCCTGTTAATCGCCGTGCGGCTTAATTGTTTCGGTGTTTATCTCAGCTCCGAAGACCGACTTCAGCGCCTGCACATTCGGGTCGGACTCAAGCGACTGACGTGCCTGTTCGATCCGCTCATCGGCCATGCGCGACGCTTCCTGCTGAGGCGTTGCCGGTGTGTCCGTATCCGCGACCGTGATCTCGATACGAACCGACTCGCCCACGTAGTCTGACAGCGCCTTCGCCAGTTGCCCCTGGCGCTGACGGGTCAGGAAGGATTCTGAACGCTTGTCGAGACTGAAGTACAGCGTGTTGCCGTCGCGCCGTTCGAATGCGCAGTTGGTGGCCAGCATGCGCACCAGGCCTTGCAGACCGAGCTGCGTGTGCGCTGAATGCCAGTCAAGTGCTTCGAGGCTGGTCTTCGCGGCAGGTCTGGAAGGCGCAGGCGTCGCGGGCTCTGCTTTGATCGCCGTTTTTTTGGCCGGCGCGGGTGCATTCGACACCACACTGACCGGTGCACTGCCACCTGCCGAATCGGGCGCCTGAGCGTCCGCCGGTCGAAAAACCAACATTCGCAGCAGGCACATTTCAGCGCCACTGCGCGGGTCCGGTGCGAGATCTAGATCGCGACGACCGGTAATGGCCGTCTGGTAGTAAAGCTGGATATCGGCAGAAGACAGCAGGCCGGCAAAGCGGTCGAGCACCTCGTCGCTGACGTCGCCTTCGGTCTCGACGCCGCCGACCGCCTGAAATACTGCGATCTTCTGCAGTACGCGTGCGAGATCATCGAGCAGGCGCGCGTAATCGGGGAACTGCCGGTCGATGGTGTCGACAGCGTCCATCAGGGCCGCGGGATCAGCTGCGGCCAGTGCGTCAAGCAGGCGCACGACGTAATCCCGGTCGATCGTCCCCAGCATCGCGTTTACGCCTTCGAGCGTCACTGCGCCGCCGCAATAGGCGATGGACTGGTCCAGCAGACTCAACGCATCGCGCAGGCTGCCGTCGGCCGCCCGCGCCAGTACACCAAGTGCATCGGCATCCGCCTCGATGTCCTCTTCCCTGGCAATAAACACCAGTCGGTCTGCAATCAGCGATCGTGTCAGGCGCTGCAGATTGAACTGCAGGCAGCGTGACAGCACGGTGACCGGCAGTTTTTGCGGATCGGTCGTCGCCAGCAGGAATTTCACGTGTGGCGGCGGCTCTTCCAGCGTCTTCAGCAGCGCGTTAAACGAGCTGGTCGACAGCATGTGCACTTCATCTATGAGATACACCTTGTAGCGCCCCCGGGTCGGTGCGTACTGCACGTTGTCCAGCAGCTCACGGGTGTCGTCCACCTTGGTCTTGGATGCGGCATCCACCTCGATCAAATCAACGAAGCGCCCTTCATCAATTTCCACGCAAGCGCTGCATACGCCGCAGGGTTTGGAGGTAACGCCCGTCTCGCAATTCAGGGATTTGGCGAGGATTCTCGCACTCGTGGTTTTGCCCACGCCGCGGGTACCGGTGAACAGGTACGCGTGATGCAGCCTCTCGGTGTCCAGCGCGTTGACCAGCGCCTGCAGGACGTGTTCCTGTCCGACGGTGTCATCAAAGGTTTTGGGGCGCCATTTTCGCGCCAGGGCAAGGTAGCTCATGCTTAGGGCGTAGAATCCGAGAAAAGTCCGCGCCAGCCGAGCCCCGGCACCCGGTGTCACCGCTGCCGCTGCTCCCTTCCGGGCCTGACGGGGTTCACGGCTGACCGTCGCGGGGTAGCCGACGCGGACTCGCAAATTATCGCTGCTGGCGCTCACCGACACAACGACGAGCGTGATTCACGCCGTTTATCAGGGACTTAAACCGGAAGTAAGCCAGCTTCGACATGCATTCCCCGGGTGACAAGGCCGGAGGTGCGCACGCCCGGTTCCGCGTGGCTAGACTGCGCCGCTGACCTTGGCGATTACGTAGGCAAGGTATAAGCCAAGAATCACCAATGCCTGTGGCCGATAAACGCCGCCGCGGCGCGCAAACAGGATCAGCACGGTCGCGGACAGCACAAACAGGTACGGCAGCTCCTGGGTCAGGATGCCGCGATCGAAGGTGACGCGCGAAATGACAGCAGCGGCGCCGATCGGCACCAGGGTGTCGAAAATGTTGCTGCCAATCAGGTTGCCCACCGAGAGCTGGGCCCGTCGCTTCAGAGCGGCGCTTACCGAGATCGATAATTCGGGCAGGCTGGTACCCAGACCGATCAACAGTATGGCGACAAGCGTCTCAGTCACGTTCAGCGCCCGAGCCACCTCGACAGCCGCCGTCACCGTCGCATCGGCGGCGACGATGACGATCGCGAAGCCGCCGACGAGAAACAGCAGCGCGATCAGGATGCCCCGGCTGTTGTGTTCCTCCTCAGCGCCGTGTTCGCCTACGTCAGTCCACAGCGTAATGAAGTAGGCGCCGTAAACCGCGAGTAGCAATGCGCCTTCGACCTGCGTCACGACACCGTCAAGTCCGACCAGCGCGAGAAGACCGATCGATCCCAGCATGACAACCAGGCCATGACGCACGACGATGCGGCGAGACAAGGCAAGCGGCGTCAGCAACGCGGCGACACCGAGCACGAGACCAATCTGGCCGATAGTGCTGCCGATAGCGCTGCCAACCACAATACCGGACGCATCAATGCTACCGAGGTTCTTCAACGCCACATCGATGGCAATGGCGAGCTCGGGCAGGTCACTACCGACTGAGAGAATCGCGGCGCCGACAATGAATTCGGACAAGCCGAGCTTCTTGGAGACCGTGATCGCCCCCCGGATAATGAGCTCAGTGCCGGCCCAAAGCCCCGTAAGACCGAGCATGAGAATCAGGAATTGCATAGCGCGAGTCCAGTCAGCCTGGCGGACTGGCTAACTAGCTTGATTCCGACGCTTCCGGCATCGATATCTGGCAGCTCGTTGGCGTCGGTTGCCAGACGCTGAATCGACCCTCGACACACATCGCCTCGCGCAGCATTCCGATTTCCTCTCGAAAACGCTGGTCTGCCATGTCAAACACCGCCTGGTAGCCAGCATCGTCATCCTGACCCATGTGTTCGATCAACGGACTCAGAAACCGACGTTGGAACGCCGCGCGCTCCGCCGCGTAGCTAAAGTTTTGCAGTGCCAACTCACGGTTGCCGAGTGCGGCGTACGCCTGTGCAAGACCGAAGTACCGTCTCGGCAGTGGATAGGTTCCGGAGTTGAGATCCGCTTCTGTAGCGACGACATACCGCTCCAGCAGGGGCTTTGCTCGTTCCTCGTCTCCCTCGATGATCAGGCTCGCCGCGACGATATAGTTAGTCCAGTCGTGGTGTCGTATCTCGATCGGCATTTCGTCGAGTAACGGCAGTCCGAGTTCGATCGTCTCCGCGTAATTGCCGAGATGAAAATGCGCACTGACCTGTCTGTCGAGAAAGCGAACCGCGAAGGCGTCCGGTGCATTGTTCATGTCCGCTGTCGCAATCCTGAGTGCAGCCTCATAATCAAAGTCATTGAACGCAAACCAGTACTCGTGTGACGGGCCACTCAGGAATTGACGCGCTTCCGGGAGCATGCCAACACTTAAAAACTGGTACCCCGTATCCAGTCGGTAGCGGATCTCGTCCGGGGCTTTGTCAATCGCGTCGAGGTTATGCAGCACGGCATCGGCGAATCGTCCCTGTCGCGTCGCCAACATGGAGCGCAACGAGCTCGCACGCGCGGGGTCCAGACGATCAACTCGATCGAATATCGGTTGCAGACGATCAACATCCTCCAGGCCGACCAGCCGGAAGGCATAGTTCATCAGCAGTAGCATTGACAGCGGATCGTATTCGAGGCCTATCGCCAACTGCCGATCGGACTCCTCGTATTCACCGGTGAATTGCAGCGATGTCGCGTACCAGGCACGAACATCGGTCTGCGATGGATTGATTGCCAAGGAACGGCGCATGTAGTCCAGGCTCGCCGCTCCGTCGCCGGTCTCGTCAAAGTGCAGCAATCCCTTGACGCCCAGCGCCTCGGCGTCGTTGGGCGCCAGCGCCAGCGCCTTATCCACCAGCTCCACCGCGATAGGGATGGTTTCGGTAAACGGCAGACTGCCATAGGTACTGCTGCGATCCGTGAGCAGGTACCAGGACAAAGCCAGCTGAACCAGCGCCGGTGCGAACTCGGGGTCGCGCTCCGTCACCTGTTGCAACAGGGACCGGGCCTCGAGCAGGTCGACTTCGTTGCGTTTGAGGATAAGCTCGCGAGCGAGCAGGTAGTCGTTATAGTTCTGGTCTGACGTTGTGTGTGCGATCAGTGGCGCCGCCATACCGGATGACAGTCCCAGTGCATCGGACAAAGCCATGACTATGGCGCTGGAAATCTCGTCTTGTATCGCGAAGATATCGTCGAGCTCGCGGTCGTAGGACTCGGACCACAGATGGAATCCGGAGTCCGCTTCAATGAGCTGGGCCGTGATCCTCACCGTGTTGCCGGCCTTTCTGACGGACCCTTCGAGCACGTGCTCGACATTCAGTTGCCCGGCGACGTCTGCGATATCCAGGTTGCGACCCTTGAACTGAAAACTTGATGTCCGGGCAGCCACCTTGAACTCCGGGATCTTCGCGAGCACATTCAGCAGCTCCTCCGAAATACCGTCCGAGAAGTGCTCCTGCGCTTCGTCATCCGACATGTTCACGAACGGCAGTACAGCGATCGATGCTCGGTCGACCTCATCGGCCGGAGTATCTCCGACGGCCACATCAGGCGCTGCCTGGGAGTCCTCCACCTGTTGCGCAAGCCGTTGTCGATCAAAGGCGAAAAACGCCAGCGCGACAAGCAGCGCGCCAATAATGGTCAGGTTGAGTTTTCGGCCGGTGTCGGCCGTGACGGATTCGGTGAGGTCCACATCCTGAGTGCGCTTGACCCCTTCCGGGGTCAACTCAAAGGCCCAGGCGAACAGCAAGGCAATCGGGAAACCGACCAGCAGCAGGACAATGACGACGGCGGGCAGCCAGTCCGGCAGGCTGAGTGGCTCTACGATCGTGTCGACGACCTGGACAATGAGCCAGCTGACAACGATGTAGGCGATGCCAACCCGGAACACATTGCGGCGCTTGAGCTCTTCGATGAGTCCGTTCACGAATTCTCCCGTCGAATCCGACGCCGAACATAGCATCACTCGCGCATTTTAACGACTGGAAAATGGCTTGGCAGTACGCGGCCCGATTTGGTATCAAGACAGCATGGCCGAGGACCCGTATACCCGTCAGAACAAGCCCGCCGCCGTGGTGTTTATTGTGGCGATCCTGGCGTTGACCGCCTGGTTTGGCGTCTACGTGCCGCACCGTGACGGGCAAATACCGGTGTCCGAGACCGAGCAGGCCGAGATCGACGAACAGATGCAGCAGAACATGGAAGAGATGCAGTCACTGATCAGCCTGCAGCTCGACCTGTCGCAGATGGCGATCGAGCGCGAACGCGAAAACGACGCCAACGGGCAGGCGTTGTCGATACGCTGCATCCAGTGGACCGACCTGAACGACACTCGGCCCAACGAGCAAACCCAACGCTACCAGGAGTGGGCCTGTCGCCGCTTCAATCACTACGTGACGACCGGTGAAATCCTGCCGGAAGAACCGGACGGCCTGCCCGCCGCCGACTAGGTCGAAGCCAGCACCGATTCCCGAATCCGGTCGATGACCGGCTGCAACTTCGGCTTCTGAAGACCGAGACAGTGGTCATCCCGCGGGCAGGTCGATGCGCGCGGGCAAATGATCGTTGCGTCTTTTTTCAGCCCCTCCTCGACCCAGCCGATATTCAGAATCCGCGAAACGCTGACCAGGTTTCGATGTGCATCGGCCGGTATCGGCCCCGAGCCGCCGTTGGCGTTGCAGGACTCGGCGATCTGCTCGATGGTTTCGGAGGCATCGATGCCCTGCGCCGCCAGCGCGGGCTCGAGATCGATGCCGACGCACAGCACGTGGGGATTGCCGGCCGCATCGGTGCTGCGCACCGACTCGCAGCAATACAGGTGCTTCCTGCCGTCCGCTTCGAGAATCGAAATCTGAGCGGATGGTTCATTCGATTCGGTGTGCAGCATGCGAAACACGGCCCAGTGCCGGCACGGATCCTGCGCCAGTGTCATGTTGCCCCACGGCAGTGGGATGCCGTTGCCGCGATACACCGCGCGCAGGTTTCCGGGCGGATAGGCATCAAAATAGTGCCAGTGCGGGTAAGGCGACACGCTGGACATGCGTCGCATGATCATCGTGCGCGACAGCCCAACGTGATGACCACAGTCGATGGAGTATTTGTGTTTGGCGAGGAAGTCTCGCATCGGCGTTTTCGGGCCCAACAGTGCCGCGGCGAAGTAGCTGCACTCAAAGTCACGCCACGCGAACAGCACATCCTTGGCATGCACATTGGGTGAATCCGAATCGTGCCGTCGTCCGGACGCCCGGCCGCCGGAAATCTGCGGCGCGCGGGCACCGTCACCGCCGTGCAGGATCTTGTGACCGATGTGATTGGCGATATCAAACTTGAGCCGCGCCTGGTCCTGTTTCAACGCACGATTGATGTACAGCGTGTTCGGCGCCTCGAAAAACGAACGCACCAGCGTACTCAACGGTGCGCCGGTGTCGCCGTCGTCGTTGAACGTCTCCCGATCAAACCAGCGCACATCGATATCGAGTTGATCGAGCATGCCGAGCAGATCTTCGAGACTCAGTGGAAACTGTTTTCGACCGATCGACTCGGCCGCGCGCTCGAGATCCGGGAAGCGGTTCTGGTTGGTCTCCTGGTGCGCGCGGATCAGCAGGTGCGCAAACTGGCGACCGTTGGTGCCAGTCTGCGCGAGCAATTCCGGTATCGCGCGCTGCAGTTGTCCCTCCGAAAACAGGAATCCGGGCTCCAGTGGCATGCCTTTGACGGCTGCGGATTCCGGCACCGGATCGAGCGCTTTCGCCTCCAGCGTCTCGTCGTAAAACCAGTTCAGGTCCTTTTGGAAGATCTCGGACATGATCTCAACGAGTCGCTCTGACGGCACGCGCTTGCCGTTTTCAATCATTGACAGGTACGACACCGACGGCGCTGCCTCGACGTCAATCTGCACGCAGCGCTGAGATAAATCCTGCAAAGTCAGATGGTTACGCTTGCGCAGCGACTTGATTTTGGTGCCCAGGAAATGGCTTTGCCGGGTTCGTCCATCAGGTTTCACAGTTCACAGCCTTTGTAAAATTCACAATGTGAAATTTTCTTTGTGAAATTTATCAAGCTTTTTACGGATACTCCACCCCACCGGCGCACAGCGATTTTTACAAACCACTTTCAGGAGAGTTTCATGTCACGCGAAGAACAAATTTCCCGGCTCAAATCCGAATGGGCGGACAGCCCCCGCTGGAAAAGTGTTCGTCGGGAATACAGCGCGGAAGATGTCGTCAATCTGCGCGGCTCCGTGCAGATTGAGTACACGCTCGCACGAATGGGCGCCGAAAAGCTGTGGCGCCGGGTCAACCAGGAGGAGCCGTTGTGCGCACTGGGCGCGCTGACCGGCAACCAGGCCATCCAGGAGATTCAGGCGGGCCTGAAAGGTATCTACTGCTCGGGCTGGCAGGTCGCCGGCGACGGCAACAGCATGGGTGAAATGTACCCGGACCAAAGTCTCTACCCGGTCGACTCTGTGCCCAAGATGGTCGAGCGTATCAACAACGCACTGCTGCGCACCGACCAGATTCACGCTTTGAACGGCGACACCAGCATCGACTGGATGGCGCCGATCGTCGCCGACGCCGAAGCCGGCTTTGGTGGCAACCTGAACGCCTTCGAACTGATGAAAAACATGATCAAGGCGGGCGCTGCCGGCGTGCACTTCGAAGACCAGCTCTCGTCGGCGAAGAAATGCGGCCACATGGGCGGCAAGGTCCTGGTGCCGACACACGAAGCCGTCGCCAAGCTGCAGAGTGCGCGGCTCGCGGCCGACGTCCTCGGCGTGCCGACCGTGCTGCTCGCGCGGACCGACGCCGACGCAGCCAATCTGATCACCTCCGATTCGGACGAACGAGACCGGCCGTTCATCACTGGCGAGCGCACCGCGGAGGGCTTCTTCCGCACCAACGCCGGTATGGACCAGGCTATCGCTCGCGGCCTTGCCTACGCGCCCTACGCCGACATGATCTGGTGTGAGACCTCGAAGCCGGATCTCGAGCAGGCCAAGCGCTTTGCCGACGCTATTCACGCGGAGTTCCCGGACCAGCTGTTGTCGTACAACTGCTCACCGTCGTTCAACTGGGCCGCAAACCTCGACGCCGAGACCATGAAGTCATTCCGCGAGGAGCTCGGCAAGATGGGCTACAAGTTCCAGTTCATTACGCTTGCCGGCTGGCACGCGCTGAACAACAGCATGTTCCGTCTGAGCAAGGCCTACAAGAAAGACGGCATGTTCGCGTACTCGCAGCTTCAGCAGCAGGAATTTGCCGACGAGGCACACGGCTTCCGCGCAGCCAAACACCAGTCCTTTGTCGGTGCCGGCTACTTCGATGCTGTGCAGAACACGATTATGGCCGGCATGTCGTCGACGACAGCGCTCGACGGCAGCACCGAAGAAGAGCAGTTCGTCGCTTAAACCACTCACACAGAGGGTACGAAGATGCAGCAGGTAGCAAGAATCGAAACCACATCCAGTGACGAACGCCAGCAGATCGGTGGTCTGAACGTCGACGGCGGGTTTTTCCAGTTCGTGGAGCAGGAGCTCCTGCCGGCGATCGGCATGGACTCCGGTGCTTTCTGGAGCGGCGTCGAATCGATCATCAGCGACCTGACCCCGGAAAACCGTCAACTGCTGTCGATTCGCGATGAGTTGCAGGCGTCCATCGATGGATTCCATCGCCGCAACCCGGGTGCGACGCCCGGCGCGTATCGCGCATTCCTGGAGCAGATCGGGTACCTCGTTCCCGAAGGTGATGAGTTTACCGTGCAGACCGAAGACGCCGACCCGGAGATTGCGTCGATAGCCGGTCCGCAACTGGTCGTCCCGGTCAGCAACGCCCGTTTCGCCATCAACGCGGCGAACGCTCGCTGGGGCAGTCTCTATGATGCGTTTTACGGCACCGACGTCATCGACGAGGAAAACGGCAAGACGCGCGCCACGGACGGCTACAACGCCGTCCGTGGCGACGCCGTCATTCAGCGCGCCATTGCTTTCCTCGACCGTACGATTCCGCTGCGCGACGCCAGCCACGCCGACGTGGAGCGTTACACTGTCGAAATCCCGCTGCGCAATGCCGAGTGCTTTGCAACACTGAAAGACGGTCGCAAGGTCCGCCTGATCGAGCGCCAGCAATTCGCTGGTTGGCAGGGCTATGGCGACGACAAGTCGCTGCTGTTCTGTAACAACGGACTGCACATCATCCTTGAATGCGATCCGGACGACGCTATTGGCCGGGACGCACCGGGATTTTTGAGTAATGTGATCCTCGAATCCGCATTGACCACCATTCAGGACTGCGAGGACTCGGTCGCTGCGGTCGATTCGGAAGACAAGACGCAGGTGTATCGCAACTGGCTGGGTCTGATGCAGGGCACGCTGAAGGCGAGCTTTGACAAGAACGGCAATACGGTCACACGCCGTCTCGATCAGGACCGAAAGTTTATCGCCCGCGACGGCAACCGTGTCGTGTTGCCGGGAACCAGTCTGATGCTGGTTCGCAATGTCGGTCACCTGATGTCGACCGATGCCATTCAGGACGCAGACGGCAATGACGTCTTTGAAGGCTTGCTCGACGCCATCGTCACCACGGCGGCAGGCATCAGCAACAATCTGAACCGCTTTCGTCGGCCAAACAGCGCAACCGGCAGCATCTATATCGTCAAACCGAAAATGCACGGCCCCGATGAGGCCGCATTCGCCAATACGCTGTTTGATCGGGTTGAGGACCTGTACGGGCTTGCACGAAACACGATCAAGATTGGCGTGATGGACGAGGAACGCCGCACGACGGTCAACCTGCGTGAGTGCATTCGTGCGGTGAAAGACCGAATCGTCTTTATCAATACCGGCTTCCTCGATCGAACCGGTGACGAGATTCACACCAGCATGCAGGCCGGTCCGTTCAAGACCAAGGACATGATCAAGCAGCAGGCTTTTATCCATGCCTATGAAGACTGGAATGTCGACAACGGCATCGGCTGCGGTTTTCGCGGCAAGGCGCAGATCGGCAAAGGCATGTGGCCCAAACCGGACGAGATGGCGCAGATGTTGGCAAGCAAGGCCGAGCACCCGCGCGCGGGCGCGAGCTGTGCCTGGGTGCCGTCACCGACGGCGGCGACCCTGCATGCGATGCATTACCACGAAACCAGTGTCGCCGCCGTGCAGGAGGGTCTGGCCGAGCGCGAGCGCGCGAGCCTTGATGACATTCTGACGCCGCCTCTGGCTACGCGGCAGGAACTCGACGTCGAGACGGTAGCGCGTGAAGTGGAGAACAACGCGCAAAGTATACTCGGCTACGTCGTGCGCTGGATCGACAGCGGTGTCGGCTGCTCAAAGGTTCCAGACATCAACGATGTTGGCCTGATGGAAGACCGGGCAACGCTGCGCATTTCGAGCCAGCTGCTTGCCAATTGGCTGCTGCACGGGGTGTGCAATGAGAACCAGGTAATGTCGACATTCAAGCGAATGGCGGCGATCGTCGACCGGCAAAACGCCGGCACGCCCGGCTATGAGCCCATGAGCGATGACTTCGACAACAGCATTGCATTCAGGGCGGCGTGTGATCTCGTGTTCAAAGGCGCCAGTCAGCCCAGCGGTTACACCGAGCCCTTGCTGCATGCCTATCGCATCGAGAAAAAGACGACGTAGCGCTGCGTCAAGACTCCCAGGCTGGCGACAACGGCAACAGCGCCCTCGACCCGCTATCCCCAAGGGTCCCGGGCGTCCCAGATCTCCGTCACCGGCCACTCCAGGAAGGGCGGTTCACGCCCTTTCTTTTTATTCCTGTTCGCTGATCGCCGGCACCGCCTTGAGGTAGGCGGCGATGGCGCGTCGATCTGCGTCGCTGAGTCTGGCAAGGTTTTCCTGCACCGCCACCATGCTGCCGCCGACCGTGTCCCAATCCGGGGTAAAGCCGGATTCGAAGTAGTACGCGAGGTCGCTCTCGGACCAGTCAGCGATATCCGCAGCGCCTGGTGTGATATTCGGAATGCGGCCGGGCCCGTCCGGATTCGACGCACCGGCCAACCACCGGTCGGAATTCATCGCACCCAGAGCATTTCGCGGTGTGTGACATTCACCGCAATGCCCGACACCTTCCACCAGCGCCCGGCCGCGCTGCAATGCGGCGTTGTCCTCAGCCACGCCGATGATCGGCGCAGTGTCGAGGTACAGGCGCTGCCACAGGCCGACACCGCGGCGCACCGACCAGGGGAAGCCCAGTGCGTGTTGCACACTCGGTGACGCCACGGCCGGCAAGGCGTCGAGGTAGGCCTTCAGGTCAAGAACGTCCTGCACCGTCATTCGCGCATACGACGTGTAAGGAAAGGACGGGTAGTAACTGAATCCTGCGGGCGAGATACCGTGTTGCATGGCGTTGACGAAGTCGACATCGCTCCAGGCACCAATCCCGGCATCCGGATGCGGCGATATATTTGGCACTCGAAACACGCCGTAGACAGTCTCCAGTTCAAGACCGCCGCCGAGCAGCAGCTTGTCGTTACCCTGGGGACGTCCTTCCGCAACGGGCGTCGCGTGACAGGAGGCACAGCCACCCGCCCAAAACACAGCCTCCCCGTTTTCGGGATCCGGGGTATGTGACGGGAGACTGTCGGTACCGGAACCCGGCGATGTAAGCAGCCATCCTGCGGCAAGCAGGACGAACACCAGTATCACCGCAAGTCGCACGTAAAGGATCAGTCGTCGATACGGTAGCCGTCGTGGCAGCCTTTGCAGGAGCGCAGGACCTGGCCAGCCAACGGACGCGCATCGTCCAGCGTCGTTGGCGCCGCGTCAACGGCAGCGCGAGCCGCCGTCACCCACTGATCTATCTTTTTGTTGAAGCCCTCGCGGTCGCTCCAGATCGCCGGGGCTGCCTCAGTGCCCTCGCCGAAGCGGGAATCATCGGGGAACAGGTCACCGTACTGCGTACCCACCGTGAGGAACACATTCATCGATTCCAGGAAGACGTCGGCATCGAATTCGACGTCGCCGCGCAGCATCTTGCCGACCGGACTGGCGGCCTTGCGCGTGTCCTGCATCAGATCCTGCCGCTGCTTGATCGGACTGTGATCATCGGCATTGGCAAAACCGGCGATCGACAAAACACAACCCAAAGTGACCACACGTAACGTAGCTCGCATATCAGCGACCTCTCAGACCCACACCGCCAAGACTTTAGCGCACGGCGTCAGGCGACAACAGGGCTAGCGACGTTTGGAAACAATCGTCGCGACCAGTGCAATACACGGAATGGTCGTCAGCGAGGCGATTGCGGCAGTAACACCCGGATTACCGAAGGTCAGGCTTGACGAGGGGAACAGCCGATCACCGAAGAAGAACAGGCCGAAGTGGATCGCCAGCGCGGCTGCAGAACCGGCCCAGACGAGCGCAAGCGGCAGGTGCCGAAACAGGATGCCGAGCAACAGGGGCAATGCCGCCGCCGCAGTCAAACCGTAAATTCCGGTCTGACCGAAGATGCCCAGCAGTCTGGGTGGCGACAGATTAATCAGGAAGGCCGCCACGGCAATCACGACGAGCACGACATGACTGGCCTTCAGTGCAAAGGCCATCTCGGCCTCAACGTCCGGAGCGGATCTGCCGAGACGACAACGCAGGTTGAGCACCAGATCGTTTGCGGTGATCGTTGACATCGACACCAGCAATCCGTCCAGTGTCGACATCGCAGCGGCCAGCAGCACGACACTGACAAACGTGAACACGATGTCGCTGAACTCCGATTTCAGGAACTGTGTCATGACCAGGTCCTGGCGAAACGCGCCCGTCGCGGAATCAATCAAGTCGCCATCAGGCACCGTAAAATGCGCCATGAAGCCCACGGTGCCGAGCAACTGGAACAACGTGAATACGACAGCGAAGACGATCAGATAGATCTTCACATCTCGATCGTCTTTGACGTACAGCGCCTTCGTCAGAATGTGCGGCTGGCAGACCACAATAGCGCCGATTGCAAAGCCGGCAACGTAGATGGAAAACACATCGTTGAACAGAGCGCCGTCACGATTCACCGCCGCAACGAGCCCTGGGTCGATCGCGCGCAGACCGTCGATGACACTGCCCGGCTCACGCAGCGCCACCAGCACGCAGGCGATCAGCACCATGACGGTCACGATAATCATCAGGCTGCCCTGCAGCATGTTGGTCAGCACATGCGCATAAGTACCACCCACAAACACGTAACTCGTCACGAATCCCAGCGTGATCAGCAGCGCCGTAACATTCGACACACCGAGCAGGGCTTGCATGACAATGGATATACCCCCCACCAGAAGGACTACGAAGGCAAAGGACAGCAGGTTCAGGAATGCAAAGAACAAAGCGAAGGACGGTGACTGGTAACGTTTGCCGATCCAGTCCGGGATTGTCAGCGCCATCGTCTCCGCACCGATGCGGCGAAAGCGGAACGACAGCACCGACAACATCGTAATGAAACTGATCCCGACGGCGACCACCATGTGGAACCACGCGCCGAAACCGTCGACGTAAACAAATCCGGGATTGATGATGAAGGTGGATGCCGACGACGTGCTGGCGGCGAGGATCACGCCAACGACGTACGGGTTCATCGCGCGGTCACCAACGGCAAACGAACCGAATCCACTGGTCTTCCGGTAGCCCTTTAGACCGAGCCACGCAGTGCCCACGAGGTAGGCAAGAAACAATCCCCAGGCGAGGGTCACGGGCGATCCGCCAGCGTCTCGATCAGATTGACGATGGCCTGCATCTGCACACCAGAACGCGTGGCGTAGTCGTCGCCGGTGTAGCCCCACCAGTCCCAGCAGCCATTGGGATTCATAGGCGCAAACGCACTCGCTGCAACCTGCGGGTAAATCACCAGTAAACGATTGCTGTCTGCCCAGCGGTTGTAGCCCGCCAGCGTCGCGAAGGCGTCGTCGACAAGTTCAGCCGATTGCACACAGCCGTGTAGCGCGACGTGTACGCCGCAGGCCTCACCGTCGGTGCAAGTCGACGGCACGTACAGGTAAGCGGATTCCAGCAGGTTCGCATTCGCGGCATTCGCCACCGGTATCTGCTGCAGCGTACCCGACGCTGTTTCAGCCGGCGGCTCGCCGGCACCGAGTGCGGCCAGCAATTGTCCGGCCGCGTCATAGCCGCAGGCATTGATATAAGGGGCCTCGAAGGCGTCACAGGCCGCGCCGAGATCGTGTGTGGGATAACCGTGAATCACGGCCACGTCATCGACCGTTACGATCGTTGCACCGATCGCCATGTAAAAGGCCGCCGTGCCGGTCGTTGTCTCAGGATTGACGACGGCGTCTGACGGACTGTGAAACAGCCAGGCGGTGTCGTCGGCCAGATTCTCGAGCGGCGCGATCAAACCATCAGCCGCGAGTTCAACGGCGTGAGCGACAAGTTCGTCGATATCCAGCTCGCCACCGTTCAGACAGGGACCCAGCGCTCGGCGCAGATCGCCGAGGGCACAGGCAAACGGACCACCGGCCAGCATGCCGGCGCCGCTGAACACATCGGAATACGCCACGTGCAGTTGCCCCGCCATATAAGCGCCGGAGGAGACGCCCGACACCGTGATGCGATCGCGATCAATGGCAAAGCCGGTTACCGCCGTTGAAGATTTCGAGCCTGGCTCACCGCCGCAAGCAGCGCAGGCGAGCAGCACCGCGACTAACAGAATTCGCGTCACGGCTTGTCCTCCAGAAACGCGCGGATTGCGTCGAGACTGTCCGGCTCGTCCAGCAGCGGAACGTGGCCGCGATCGGGAATCGGACGCACCTCGAGGGCCGGATTTTTCGCCGTCATCTTGTCGATGATATCGCGGGTAACCAGGTCGGACAGCGTGCCCCACAGCAGCAACACCGGCTTGTCGACCAGGGCCATGAAGTCCGACCACGGATCAAAAGTCTGTGCGCGCACATCGCGAACCGCACGACCAACGTTCGGATCCACATCCGGCACCGGCCGGCCATAATCATCTTCACGATAGCCGCGTTTAGCCAGTGCGATGAAGTCGTCGTCGTCAAGACCGGGTAACCACTCGCCGTAGATCTCACGGCACAGTCGTCCGGCATCGTCCCAGTCGCTGACGGCACGCGCCCGACCGGCGTACTCCACGACGCGTGCGAGGCCCACCGGATTCAGCTCCGGTGCTGCGTCATTCATGATCAAAGCAGAGACCCGCTTCGGGAAACGCCGAGCGAGGCTCATTCCACACAGACCACCCAGCGATGTGCCAATAATGATGACGCAATCGATTCCGAGCGTATCGAGCAACTCGATCATGTCATCGACGTAAGTGTCGGGCTGGTAGCGATGCCAGTCCGGATCGTAGTCTGACCGACCGCGGCCGCGAAAATCGGTGGTCAGCACGCGACGCTGCCGGGACAGGATATCGGCCAGCTCGTCGAAATCGCGGCTGTTACGGGTCAGGCCTGGCAAACACAGAATCGGCGTACCGGCCGCATCACGGTGGTAGTCGCGATAATACAGTTGCAGGCCATCCCTGCATTCGAAGAAGGCACCGTCAGCCATGTGCAGCGTGGTCTTTGTACCGATCGCGCAGCTCGCGCTTCAGGACTTTGCCGTTGGGGTTTCTTGGCAGCTCGTCGACGAACACCAGACCACAAATGCGCTGTTGCTTTCCCAGTTGCGCATTGGCCCAGCCTATCAGCTCGTCCGCATCGACCGGTTTGCCGGACGTTGGCACCACGACGGCGAGCGGCGTCTCACCCCACTTCTCGTGCGGCACACCGATGACTGCGATTTCGCTGATCGCATCGTGCTCCACCATCGTCGACTCGATGTCCGCCGGGAAAATATTTTGCCCACCCGAAATGATCATGTCTTTCTTGCGGTCGACCAGATACAAAAAGCCGTGCTCGTCAAGGTGACCGATATCGCCGGTACGCAGCCACTGCAAACCACTGTCGTCGGTCCAGGTCGCCTCTTCGTTCGCCGCGTCACTCGCGTGGTAGCCGGCCATCAGGAAACGGCTGTGGCCTATGATCTCGCCCGGCTCGCCGGCGGCAGCGAGCGTGTCGTCGTCATTCAGGATTGCAAGCCGTTGCCCGGGACAGGCTCGGCCGACGGAGTTGATATGCTCCGACATATCCTCCGGCGACAGGATCGTAACCAGACCCTCGGTGAGGCCGTAGAGTTCGATAAAGTCACCCGGCAACTGCTCATGGATCCTGCGTTTCAAGTGAGGTGCCAGCGGCGAGCCACAGCACATGTAGCTGTCGAGGCTGGACAGGTCATACTGAGACAACTCAGGACTTTCGATCAATTTCTGGAACTGCAACGGCACCATGACCGAATGCGTTACGCGACGGTCCTGGATGCAGGACAGGGTCGCTGCAACATCGAAACGGTTTTGAATGATCAGCGTGCCGCCGGCAAAAAACGTCGCCAGCATCGCCACCCAGCTGATGTTCGAAAACAGGCCAAGGTTGATGAGCGTCCGGCAGCCGGCGTGATAGCGCAAGGCGACCGCCATGTCGGAACCCCAGGCTTCACGACAGCCGTGGTCGTGCACGATGCCTTTCGGCAGACCGGTCGTACCCGAGCTGTAGATAATGTTGCACTCGTCCTGCGGTGAAACGCGAATCGGCGGTTCATGCTCCGCTCCGCCGCTGCGCAGCTCCTGGTAGTCGAGCCAACCTTCGTGCACCGGTTGCACGCCAACCAGGCGCTGATTCAGTGGCCCGGGAAGGTCAGCACGCAATGACTCGATGCGATGCAGGTGTTCGCCGGAAGCGATAACAGCCTTCGCGCCGCTGTTGTCGATCATGCCGGCAACCGCCGCATTGGTGATCGAACAGTTCAACGGCACCGCGCACAGCCCGGCGCGGATAATGCCAAACATGGCTTCAACCATTTCGTAGCTGTTGGACATCAGCACGACAACCCGGTCGCCCTTGCTGAGTCCAAGGTTCAGCAGCGCATTGCCGACCTGACAGGTCCCCGTATCAAACGCTCGCCAGCTC
>JBCCNM010000049.1:0-20949 GCA_039025835.1 Pseudomonadota bacterium
CAAGAGCTTTCGTCGCTTTCTTGAAAAACAGCCGAGAAAGCCACCGAATCAGGGGGTGACTGCCCCGAACGGGTGTGGGACAATCACTGTTAATCCGTACAGTACTTTTCAGGGACCCACAACTATGGACGACAATCGCAAAAAAGCACTGGCGCAAGCCCTCGGACAGATTGAAAAGCAGTTCGGCAAAGGCTCGGTCATGCGCCTTGGCGACTCCAACGCCGCGAAGGACATCGAAGCCGTATCGACCGGCTCCATTGGTCTCGATGTCGCGCTCGGTATCGGTGGCGTGCCGAAAGGCCGCGTGGTCGAGATCTACGGACCGGAATCGTCCGGTAAGACGACCCTGACCCTGCAGGTCGTCGCCGAAGCCCAGAAAGCGGGCGGCACAGCCGCGTTTGTCGACGCCGAGCACGCGCTGGATCCGGTGTACGCCGAAAAGCTGGGCGTCAATGTTGACGAGCTGCTCGTCTCGCAGCCGGACACCGGTGAACAGGCGCTTGAGATCACGGACATGCTGGTTCGCTCCGGTGCTGTCGATGTCATCATCGTCGACTCCGTTGCGGCGCTGACGCCAAAAGCGGAAATCGAGGGTGAGATGGGCGATTCCCACGTTGGCCTGCAGGCCCGCCTGATGTCGCAGGCACTCAGGAAGCTGACCGGAAATATCAAGCGCTCCAACGCGATGGTTATCTTCATTAACCAGATCCGCATGAAGATTGGCGTCATGTTTGGCAGTCCGGAGACCACGACCGGTGGTAACGCGCTGAAGTTTTATTCCTCGGTGCGCCTGGATATTCGTCGCATTGGCGCGATCAAGAAGGGTGACGAGGTGATCGGCAACCAGACCCGCGTGAAGGTGGTAAAGAACAAGGTCGCGCCGCCGTTCAAGCAGACGGAATTCGAAATCCTCTACGGCGAAGGCATTTCCCGCGAGGGCGAAATTATCGAGCTCGGTGTGGCGCACGGCCTCATCGACAAGGCCGGCTCCTGGTACAGCTACGGCTCGGACCGCATCGGCCAGGGCAAGGAAAACGTTCGCGAGTACCTGAAAACCAACCCGGAGACGGCGCAGGAGATCGAGGCGAAGATTCGCGCCAAGCTGCTGCCGGAAGATCTTGATATTCCGGAAGTTGACAACGAAGAGCAGCTCGCCGAAGAGGCGTAGCGCTCCCGCTGTCGTCTGCGCCGCATGGAACAGACCGAGCTGCAAAACGAATTGGCCGAACTCAACGCGCCGGACGATGACGTCCGGCGCGACCCGGTTGGCGCTCGTAAAAAGGCCATGGACCTGCTGGCGCGTCGTGAGCAAACGCGCGGCGAACTGATCACCAAACTGGTCAAAGCCCGATTCGCGGTCGATATCGCTGAAGACGTGGTCTCGCAGCTCGGAACCGAGGGTCTGCAGAGCGATCAGCGCTTCGCCGAAGCATTTGTCCAGTCTCGCTACCGCAGCGGCAAGGGGCCCGCGCGTGTCCGGGCGGAGCTGCGCGGTAAATCGGTGCCGGACGCGCTGATCGACAGCGCCTTGTCCGATTTCGACGGTAACTGGTACGCACTGGCCGTCGACGTTCGTGCCAAGAAGTTTGGTACCGCTCCGGCGTCAGACTTCAAGGAAAAAGCTCGCCAGATGCGCTTTCTGCAATATCGGGGCTTTGAATCCGACCACATAGCGGTCGCTTGCGGCGAAGACTGACGTAAGCTCGTCCCGGCATTGGGCAGCGTGCGGTTCTGCCGTACACTAGCGCGCTTGAAATACCACCTGCAGGCCCAAGCCTGATCCGTATGAAATCCATGACGAGCAAAGAGTTACGCCAGGCGTTTCTCGATTTTTTTGCAGGCCACGATCACGAGATTGTCGCCAGCTCACCGCTGGTGCCCGGCAACGATCCGACGCTGCTGTTCACGAATGCCGGCATGGTGCAATTCAAAGATGTGTTTCTCGGCGACGATCCGCGCAGTTACTCGCGGGCGACGACGTCGCAGCGCTGTGTGCGCGCCGGCGGTAAGCACAACGACCTCGAGAATGTGGGCTACACGGCGCGGCATCACACTTTTTTTGAGATGCTGGGCAACTTCAGCTTTGGCGACTACTTCAAGCGCGAGGCAATTCAGTATGCCTGGGCGTTTCTGACCGAGGTCGTCGGCCTGCCGCCTGAACGCCTGTGGGTCACGGTCTATCACGACGATGATGAGGCTGCTGATATCTGGCTGAAGGACATGCAGGTCTCTGCGGAGCGCTTCACGCGGCTCGGCGAGAAGGACAATTTCTGGTCGATGGGTGACACCGGTCCCTGCGGCCCCTGCACCGAGATTTTCTACGACCACGGCCCGGAGATTGCCGGTGGACCGCCGGGCTCGCCAGACGAGGACGGTGATCGCTACGTCGAGATCTGGAACCTCGTGTTCATGCAGTTTGATCGGTCAGCGGACGGCACCATGACGCCACTGCCGAAGCCGTCGGTCGACACCGGCATGGGTCTGGAGCGTATCTCGGCTGTTCTGCAGGGCGTGCACTCCAACTACGACATCGATTTGTTCCGCAACCTGATCGCTGCGGCGGCAAAGACACTCGGCGTCGAAGCCGACGGCTCGAGCTCGCTGAACGTGATTGCCGACCACATTCGTGCCTGTGCCTTCCTTGTCACCGACGGCGTGCTGCCCGGCAACGAAGGTCGCGGCTACGTGTTGCGACGCATCATTCGCCGCGCAATTCGACACGGCAAAAAACTGGGCTACGACGGCCTGTTTTTCCACAAGCTCGTGGAACCTCTGGCGATAGAGATGGGCGAGGCCTACCCGGAGCTCGTCAAGTCGCAGGCGCATGTCGAAAAGGTGCTGGAAAAGGAGGAGCGCCGTTTCGCTGAGACACTCGATCAGGGCATGGAGATACTCGAGTCGGCCATCGCCGACCTCGACAGCAAAACGATTCCGGGCCACGTCGTGTTCAAGCTGTACGACACTTACGGATTCCCGGTTGATCTGACTGCCGATGTAGCCCGTGAGAAGGGTCTGACGATCGATCAGGCCGGTTTTGAAGCATCGATGGCCGAACAGAAAAAGAAAGCGCAGGCCGCGAGCAAGTTTTCCGCCGCCGCCGACGGCGCTATCAAGACGGATATCGAGTCCGCGTTTTCCGGTTATGACGGTGTCGAGGCCAGCAGCGTGGTCGCGGCGTTGTTCAGGGACGGCGAATCTGTTGACGCTCTTGCAGCCGGTGATGACGGTGCCGTCGTGTTGCAGTCAACGCCGTTTTACGCTGAGAGTGGCGGCCAGATTGGCGACACCGGTGCGCTTGCGAGCGACGGCAAACTGTTTCACGTGGTGGACACGCAGAAGGGCGGTCAGTCGCACGTACACTACGGGCATCTCGAAATCGGGACACTCGCGGTCGGCGACTCGCTCGACGCCATCGTCGATGCCGAACGCCGCCAGGCGGTTCGACTAAACCACTCAGCCACTCATCTGATGCATTCGGCGCTGCGCTCGGTTCTCGGTGAGCATGTTGCCCAAAAGGGCTCGCTGGTCGCGCCGGACAAGCTGCGTTTCGACTTTTCGCACTACGAGGCTGTAAAGCCGGAGGAACTGCAGGCCATCGAGGATTTCGTCAATGACGAGATTCGCGCGAACAATGCGGCCGAGACCCGGCTGATGAGTTACGACGATGCGGTGAATGCCGGTGCGATTGCCCTGTTCGGTGAGAAGTACGGCGATGAAGTCCGCGTACTCACCATTGGCGAACGCTCGGTTGAGCTCTGTGGCGGTACGCACGTGGATCGCACGGGCGACATTGGCCTCTTCAAAATTACCTCCGAAGGCGGTGTCGCTGCCGGCATTCGACGTATCGAGGCCGTCACCGGCAAAGGCGCCCTGGACTGGATCGATGCTCGTAACGCGGTTCTCGGCAGTGTCTCGTCTCTGCTCAAAGCCCAGCCGGACCAGGCGCTCGACAAGGTTGAAGCCCTGCTGAAGCGCAACAAGGAACTGGAAAAAGAACTTGCATCGGCGAAGCAGGCTCTGATCACGGGGCAGGCCGGTGACCCGGCCGACGCGGCGACAGAGGTGGCCGGTATCAAGGTACTGGCGACCCGCATGGACGGTGCGGACGCCAAGACGCTGCGCGACGCTGTCGACCGCTTCAAGGACAAGCTGCAAAACGCCGTGGTCGTCGTGGGCTCGGTCGACGACGGCAAGGTTCGCCTCGCGGCTGGCGTCACGAAGAACAACACGGATCGCATTCGCGCAGGAGACCTGATCCGTCCGGTCGCCGAACAGGTGGGCGGTAAAGGCGGAGGGCGGCCCGATTTTGCCCAGGCAGGCGGTACCGATGTCGCGGCGCTGGATGCGGCACTGGCTTCCGTTCCCACATGGATCGAGAGCCAGTTGTCCGGTTAGACCGTTTCCAGAGTTTCGATTCAACACGTTTTTTTGCCGATTTATGTCCATACCGGGCAGAAATCGGCTAGTATTCCAACGGTTTAGGGAGTACGACGCGTACAAAAAAGGGGGCGAGGGAGCCCCACGATGAATAGCAGGAGCAGGAAATCATGCTGATTCTGACGCGACGCGCCGGTGAGACGGTCATGATCGGGAGCGATGTCACGATCACTGTCCTTGGGGTGAAAGGGAATCAGGTGCGCATCGGCATCAACGCGCCGAAAGACGTAGCCGTGCACCGCGAAGAGATCTTCGAACGAATCCAGAACGAGAAATCGGGGGATTCACCGGACAAATCTGCCGTCGGCGAATAAGCCGCCGCAGGCTTGTCCTCACTTGGTCCGCTCAGTACACTGTGCGCCCTTTTTCGGGACGTACTGCTGCTGCGTGTGAGTGTCTCTGACTTGCAGATCGCTTGGGCCGAGCAAAAAAATGCGGTCAGGCGAGACCGAATTCGGAGCGATGGCTGAGTGGTCGATCCGAGGTGCGCAGCACCGACAGACGTCCGCAGGACGCGCCGAAGGCGTGAGGAGCGAAGCGACGAATCAACGCGCTCCCCGGTCAGCGAATACTGACCGCAGTACTTCTACGAAGTAAGACAATTGATTCGGAGAGATGGCTGAGTGGTCGAAAGCGCTCCCCTGCTAAGGGAGTATACGTTAATAGCGTATCGAGGGTTCGAATCCCTCTCTCTCCGCCACACACAAAAACGCCCCCTTCATGGGGGCTTTTTTTGCGCAGGAAGAGCCGAGTCCATCCGCCGCCCGGTCGGTCATCGCTAACCCGTGCGCCCCATCACTACACAGGAACTCCTTTCAATCATCGGAGTCGCATTCTTCAGGGAACAGGGGATACCATCATGAAACGACTATCCGGACTTTGCCTGGCGCTGGTGCTGTTCATAGACCTCGCGTCATCACAGGTGTGCATGGCACCCGACGCACCCTCGGCCGACACGGATCGTGTTGTCGAAGAGTTGCCCACCGCGGAGCCGAGAGAAAAGCCAGACAGCCACGCCTTATTCCGCCAACCCATATAGTTACATCCGAATCACCGCTACCCACGGCACGGGAGTTTTGGCACAGTCCACGCTGTGCGCTTATAACCCATCCGTTTGATGACCCTCGTCGCTCACTCTGCACTGCCAACCTTCGCCCAGCTGGAACGCCAGGGCCACGATCTGCTGTCAATAGATAGGGCGAGTTCGCAGGACATCCGTGAGCTGCATGTCGGTTTCCTGAACATGATGCCGGACGCGGCGCTGCAGGCGACCGAGCGGCAGTTCATCCGCCTTGTGGGTAGCTGCAACCGCATCGCGCAGTTTTTCGTGTATCCGTTTTCGCTGCCGGAGCTGGCCCGCAGTAAACCGACGCGCGAGTACATCGACGAGCATTACAGCCGCTTTGACGACCTGAAGACGCAGGGACTCGATGCACTGATTATTACCGGTGCCAACGTTGCGAACCCGCAGCTCGATCAGGAACCCTTCTGGAATCCATTAATCGAGGTGGCACGCTGGGCGGAATCGAACGTCGCGTCGACGCTGTGTTCCTGTCTGGCAACCCACGCACTGCTGCGCCACAGTCACGGCATCGAACGGCAGCCGCTGCCGTCGAAACGCTGGGGCGTTTACCGGCACCGCCTGACGGATGCGTCGCACCCGCTGGTGCGCGACATCAACACGCAATTCGACGTACCGCATTCCCGCTACAACGATATCTCTCGCGCGCAGCTCGAAGCGGCCGGCCTGCATGTGCTCGCGGAGAGCAACGAGGGCGGCGTGCATCTCGCCGTCAGTCCGGATCGGGCACGTGTCGTGTATTTCCAGGGGCACCCGGAGTACGACCGCAACAGCCTGCTCAAGGAGTACAAGCGCGAATCGAAACGCTACCTGCGGGGCGACCTGGAAACACGCCCGCCGTTTCCGGAGCACTACTTCAGCCCGTCGGTGCAAGAAACGATGGAAGCGGCGTGGAGCGATCCGGACTCCGTCATTGACGTGGTCGAACAACAGATCGAAGGCCGGCTCGACAACACCTGGGGCGACACAGCCAAAGCGGTGTTCAACAACTGGCTTGGCATTGTCTACCAGCTCACCAATCTCGATCGCCAGAAGCAGTTCATGCCCGGTGTGGATCCTGACGATCCGCTCGGCCTCAAGAATCCAATCAGTCCCGAGGAGTAACAATGAAAGACGAAACCCTGGCGGTGCACGCCGGCTTCAAGTCCGACCCGACGACCAAAGCGGTCTCCCCACCGATCTACCAGACGGTGGCCTACGAGTTTGATGATGCCGCGCACGGTGCCGCGTTGTTCAACCTCGAGGTCGAGGGCAACATCTACTCTCGCATCATGAATCCCACGGTGGGCATTCTCGAACAGCGCAGTGCCGAACTTGAGGGTGGCATCGCCGGTCTCGGATTGAGTGCCGGTAGTGCTGCAATCAATTACGCGATCCTCAATATCGCGGAGCAGGGCAACAATATCGTCACGGTGCCGTTGCTCTACGGCGGCACTTACACGCTGTTCAAACACATGCTGCCGAAGCTCGGCATCGACGTGCGCTTCGCGGCAGACGACAGCGTCGCCGAGATGGAAAAACACATCGATGCAAAAACAACGGCGATCTACGCGGAGTCAATCGGCAACCCGGCCGGCAACGTTGTTGACATCGAGGCGCTGGCCGAGATGGCACACGCGCACGGCGTGCCGCTGATCATCGATAACACCGTAGCAACGCCGTACCTGACCAAGCCGATCCAGTACGGTGCCGATATCGTGGTGCACTCGCTGACCAAATACATGGCCGGCCATGGCAACACGCTCGGCGGCATGATCATCGACGCCGGGCAGTTCCCGTGGGCGGAACACGCAGAGCGTTTCCACATGCTCAACGAGCCGGAAGATTCCTACCACGGCGTGGTCTATACAGAAGCACTTGGTCCGGCGGCGTACATCGGTCGCGCGCGAACGGTGCCGCTGCGTAACACGGGTTCATCACTGAGCGCGATGAATGCTTTCCTGATCCTGCAGGGGCTCGCGACACTGCCGCTGCGGATGGATCGGCACTGCGATAATGCGCTGGCCGTTGCCAAGCACCTGCAGTCACACCCGAAAGTCGAGTGGGTGAAGTACGGTGGCCTCGAGAGTTCAAAGTACTACGATCTCGCGCAGAAGTACGCAGGCGGCAAACCGTCGGCGCTGCTGAGTTTCGGTATCAAGGGCGGTTTCGATGCGGGTGTGAAATTCTACGACGCGCTCGAGTTGTTCACCCGTCTCGTCAATATCGGTGATGTGAAGTCGCTGGCAGCACACCCGGCTTCGACAACGCACCGGCAGCTGACCGAGGCCGAGCTCGAATCGGCCGGTGTGACGCCGGACATGATCCGTCTGTGCGTCGGCATCGAACACATCGACGATATTCTCGCTGACATTGACCAGGCACTGGCCGCCGCCGGCTAGCGGGCATGAAAAAACGGGCACGCCCACGTGGCGTGCCCGTCATGCCAATCCGGGTTGTCGGTTTAGCCGACGACCTTTTTTAATGCCAACTTGCGACCGCCGACGAGGCTGAAGAGATCCTTCGGGTCGTCGACGTCAGGTATCAGGTCGACCTGCTCACCAACGCCGTGTTCTTCGGCGAGCTTCAACACGTAGCGCAGCGCCGAGTAGTCCTCCATCGCGAAGCCGACGCCGTCAAAGAAGGTGACCTGCTCCACGGTGTCGCGACCGGCGGCCTTGCCAGCGATCACGTCACCCAGCTCGGTAACCGGGAAGTCTGCGTCGAGCTGCTGGATATCGCCTTCAATGCGGGTTTGCGGTGCGTATTCGACGAACACCTTTGAGCGACGCACCACGTCTTCGTGGATTTCGGTTTTACCCGGGCAGTCTCCGCCGAGACCGCTGATGTGCATGCCCGGTTCAACCATGTCCGGCGTCAGGATCGTGGCCCAGGCCTTGTCCGCTGTGCAGGTGGTCACGATATCGGCACCGCATGCTGCATCGGCCGCAGAATCAACCGGGGTCACCTTCAGAGATCGGTAGTCCTCGAGATTTCTCGCCAGCTTTGACATGGCGTCGCGGTCGATGTCGTAGATGCGAATCTCGTCGATGCCGAGCAGTGTGTGATAGGCAATCGCCTGGAATTCACTCTGTGCACCGCAGCCAATCATGCCCATGAGCTGCGAATTCGGACGCGCGAGGGTGCGAGACGCGATGAGTGCCGCAGCCGCGGTGCGGAAGGCGGTCGTGATCGTCAGCTCGGACAGCAGCTTCGGGTAGCCCGTGTCGACATCGGCGAGGGCGCCAAACGCCATCACCGTGGAAATCCCCTTTGCAGCGTTCGCCGGGTGACCGTTGACGTACTTGAAGCCGTATTCAATGCCGTCCGAGATCGGCATCAGCTCGATCACGCCGATGTCGCTGTGACTGGCGACGCGTGCGCTTTTTTCAAAGGCGTCCCAACGAGCGAAGTCGTCACTCATCGTATCGACCAATCCGCGCAGGAAGTGTTCGATGCCGACGGTGTCGACCAGTTCTGCCAATGCGTGGGTGTCTACAAATCGGGTCATGGGATCGTCCTGATGGATTTCAAAACTCAGTCTACGGTGAATGTTAATCATTCTGTAGAGAACAATTAGTCAAAAATGCTGAGAATTAATACATATTGAAAACCAAATATGTCGATATGCTAGATTTAGTACGTGCGAGAACTCGATACCACCAACCAGAAGCTGATTGCGCTGCTGCGTGCCGATGCGCGCCTGCCGGTTGCTGAGCTGGCCAAGCGACTCGGCCTGTCGCGTGCCACGGTGCAAAACCGCATGCACAGGTTGCAGAGTGACGGCGTTATTCTGGGGTTTACACTCAGGCTGACCGACGACCTGAGCGACGCACCGATCAATGCCTTAATGAGTATTGAGTGCAGGAGCAGCGATGAAGCGGCGATTATCGATCTGCTGCGGGGTAACCCGAATGTGGGTCGCGTGCACCACACCACCGGTCGGTGGGACCTGATCGCGGAAATTCACGCCGACAGCCTGTCGACCTTTAACCAGGTGGTGGGCGCCATTCGTCGGATCGACGGCGTGACCACCACCGAATCCAACCTGTTGCTGGAATCCTACGACTAGCCAACGGCAAACGCGCCGGCCGCGATGACTAGTGAACGCTGTAGGCGGGCTTCAGATGGAATACGTTACCGTCAGACCGCTCCACCGTGACACTTTTCGCGCGTTCAATCGCGGCCAGCGTGGCAGAGAGCTGCTGGACGTAAGCGCGCAGGGCACTCGCCGTGATCGACGGCACAACCGACAGCATCGAAGGCTCGTAGCCTCCTTCGGTCTCCGATGACTGCAGGCAGCGAATCGCCGTCACCAGCGCCTGCTCATGCGCAGACAGGCAAGGGCAGGCGGGCTGATGCAGCTGGATTTTGACATGCGTCGATGAGAATACGCTGTCCCAGACGGTTTGCAGCGGCGCCAGCATGTGCCGCGTCGCGGGGCGGTCAAGAGCGTCCGTTACGCTGACCGGCAGTGGCGTATCGTCCATGCGCGAGAGCACATAGTGTCGAGACACCCACAGAAAAAATTTGAAGGCGCAGTCCGGTACCGCGTCGTTGTCGAACGTCTCTGGTTGATCCCTGTGCATGGTCCGCACGGCCTCGCTGCTATTTTGCAAATGGAAAGAAATTGACTAATAATGCGAATGATTATCATTATTACAATGCAAATCATTGTTACCGTCAATTTTTTGTTCAGATGTCTATGTATTGTCTATTAGTTACTCATTGACAAAATTATGTGATCGACTAATGTCGCTCACAGAGTTTCTACTCATCCAATGCAGAGGCGGTCTGAACGCCCACCCACCATCAACAGGGGTCTTTTGATGAAACCAACCTACTTTCTGCGCCTGACGGCGATCATGAGTTTTGCACTGCTCGCCGCCTGCGACGGCGACGACGGTGCACAGGGCGCAACCGGCCCGGCCGGTCCGGCCGGCCCTGCAGGTCCTACCGGTGCCTCCGGCACGCCCAACAGCGTGACGCGTGCCGATGTAGTCCGCACCAACGCCAACATCGCGTTTGCGAACTACGGCGATTCGTACCTGGTTGCACTCGACCTGCGCGACGCGATTCTCGAATTCACCGCCAATCCGACGGCTGAGACGCATCAGGCGGCAAAAGATGCGTGGCTTGCGTCAAACGAGCCGTACGGCCAGACAGAGGTCTACCGTTTCCGCGTCGGCCCGATTGACGCGCTGCTGCCGAACGGCCAGCTTGGCGTCGAAGGCGATGGACCGGAAGGCAAGCTGAATGCGTGGCCGCTCGCTGAGGCACTTATTGATTACGTCGCCAACACGGTCGACGGCGACGAAGGCCCGGAAATACCGACGTCACAGGATACGGTGACGGGTAACATTATTTCTGACCTGAGCATCACGATCGACGAAGCTACGATCCGCGGCAACAATGAGCTTGGCGGCGATGAGCGCAACGTCACCACCGGCTACCACGTTGTCGAATTCCTGCTCTGGGGCCAGGACTTGAACCTCGACGGCTCGGGCACCGGCACGCGCGACGCCACCGGCGGCCAGCGTCCGTTTACCGACTACGTCACCGGCGGCGGCTGCACCAGCGGTACCGGCAACGGTTCGGCAGACATCATCTGCGAACGTCGGGCTGACTACCTCGAGCTCGCGGTGGATCTGCTGATCGACGATCTGAACAGCCTGGTCGAAGCATGGAACCCGAACGGCACAGACAATCACTACTGCCGTTTCACCGCTTCGGATCCGTCCTGCATCGAAATGGGCATGACCGAAGCTCAGGTCATTGACCGCTCGCTGGCAATTATACTGGAAGGCATGGGCCGCCTCGGCTTCGGCGAACTCGCCGGCGAGCGCATGAACATCGCGCTGCTGACGAACAGCCAGGAAGACGAGCATTCCTGCTTCTCGGATAACACGCACCGCGACATATTCACGAACGCCAAAGGCATCGTGAATATGTACACCGGCGACTACACGCGCATCGACGGCGAAGTCGTCTCCGGCGCTGGTATCGACGATCTGCTGCTTGCCGAAGGCTTTGCGGCGGAAGAAAATGCGTTGCGTGCCGCACTCGAAGACACCATGATCAAAGTCGGCGCGATCGACACGGTCGCCAAAGGCGGCACGCCGTTCGATAACCAGATTCAGCTTGGCATTAACGAGCCGAACATCAGCGGTGCAATCCGCGCACTGTCGACCCAGACGGACTTCATCGAAGACGTCATTGGCGTGCTCGGCCTGACCACGGGCGACCTGCGTCAGGACACCGAAGAAGACATCTAAGCGAGGACACATTTCGCCATGCACGGATTCATCGTGCAACGAGTAATCGCAGCAGCAGGCCTCGGCCTGCTGCTTGCGTCTTGTGGCGGCGGCGGGGGCTCGGCCTCACCAGGCCCGACGCCACCCCCGGCTCCGCCTCCACCGCCACCCCCTCCGGTGTCCGTCGTACCCGACCTGACAGCGGCAGAGCGTTTTTCCGGCGGTGCTGCGGGTACAACGGTTACCAACAACACGCTTGCCTTCAGCCTGGCACCGGATGCGATCGAATCGAACTTCGCGCTCGATGCCAACTTCAAAGGCGGTAACGCCATTTTTCGCAATGATCACGAAGGTCAGGGCCCGATCATGAATGCGGCCACCTGCCAGGGTTGCCACATTAAAGATGGTCGGGGTCGCGTACCGGCCAATTCAGA
This sequence comes from Pseudomonadota bacterium, assembly GCA_039025835.1. GTDB lineage: Bacteria > Pseudomonadota > Gammaproteobacteria > Steroidobacterales > Woeseiaceae > UBA1847. The sequence continues at coordinate 12,186 of JBCCNM010000049.1, forward strand.
CACCCCGTTCGACTCCATGTTCTTGCGTCTGAGTCTGGGCAATGACGCCAGCGGCGAGCCTGTTCCGGACCCGACCTATGGCACCCAGCTGCAGACATTCGGCGTCGCGTCTTTTGAGGGCGCGGATATCACGGCCGGCCTGCCGGTCTACGGCGGCGGGGCCACCGCGCCAATTGGTGAAGCCTTTGCGTTTATCGAATACGAGACCGTGTCCGGCAGTTACGAGGACGGCGCGCCGTATGAGCTACGCAAGCCGACGTACAAGGTCAAGGACCTGAGCTACGGCGACTTCGTTGACGGCATTCAGTTTTCACCGCGTGTCGCCCAGCAAATGATCGGCCTCGGTTTGCTTGGCGCGATCGACGATGACGCCATACGCGAGCTGGCCGATCCAAACGATGCGGATGGCGATGGCATCAGCGGTCGAGCTAACGAGGTGTTCGACTTCACCACCGGTCGCAACGGCGTGGGTCGCTTTGGCTACAAGGCCAGCACGGTGACCGTGCTGCAGCAGAGTATCAGTGCCTATGCCGGAGATATCGGTGTCACCAGTCGATTCGCCACGGATGAGCCTTGCGGCGTTAACCAGGCCAGTTGCATCAATGCGGCGCTGCTCGAGCCCGATCAATATCCCGGTGATGTCGATATCTCCGACATCGAGTTGGCGCTGGTCGAGTTTTACGCTCGCCTCCTGGCAGTGCCTGATCGGCGTGGCTTCGACGAAGCCAGCCGCACCTGGGACACGACCGTGGTCGACGGCCGCACACTGTTTTTCGAGACAGGTTGTGGCGGCTGCCACAACCAGACTTTTCAGACCGGCACTGGCGAGGGCAGTGTCCTCGGCGAAATTGACATCAATCGGCTGGTCGAGCCGTCACTGCCGATCGACGTGCTGACCGACCAGACCATTTACCCTTACACCGATCTGTTGTTGCACGACATGGGCGGCAGTTGCGCGCCGGTGGTGCGCGAATCCGCATCCGGCGGTGCCTGCGCCGCCGGCGACGACTGCACCTGGGTGCAACGATGCGAAGGACTCGCCGACGGGCGAGGCGACCTTGGTGGTGTGTCTGGCACCGAGTGGCGCACACCGCCCCTGTGGGGTCTGGGTCTCGTGCAGACAGTGAATCCCGATGCGACGTTTTTGCACGACGGCCGTGCACGCACCATCGAGGAAGCCATTCTCTGGCACGGCGGTGAAGCTGAAGACGCGCAGCGAGAATTCCTTTCCATGTCGGCCAGTGAGCGTTCGGCGTTGCTGACCTTCCTGGAGTCACTGTGACGGCGCGTCGATTAGCGGTACTGGGGCTGGCGATGATTTCGCTCGCTGCGTGCGAACGTGCGCCGGAAGAGTTGCCCGATCCCGGCGGCATCTGGACCACCAGCCCAACCGTGCGACCGACGATGATCCAGCCGGCGAGCACCTTGGACAGCATGTCGAAGCTGGACTTCTGGAGTGGCTTCGCATTCTTTCGCGACCCCTGGATCACGCCGCCGGTTACGACCACCGCGCGAGACGGCCTGGGCCCGTACTTCAACGCACAGTCCTGCATCGCCTGTCATCGCGGCGGGGGACGCGGCGACGCCCTGTTCAATACGCCGGAGACGCTCGCGACGGTCGTGCGCCTGCCACCCGACAGTGTGTATGGCCAACAGCTTCATCCGATGGCGACGTTTTCTGACGGCATCACCGCCGCGGTGTCCATCGCCGCCTACCATCCCGGTGAGGGTCGCCTTCTGGCGGACAGCGGTTCTCGCGATATTCGGCTGCCGGACGGCACGACACTCAAGCTGCGTGACCCGCAGTTCGCCATTCAGGCCAACCACGCTGGCCATCAATTCGACGAATTTTCCGTCCGCATCGCGCCGTCGCTGGCGGGTATGGGGCTGCTCGAGGCGATCAGTGTGTCGCAAATCGAAGCGCTGGAAGACCCGGACGACAGCAACGGCGATGGTATCTCGGGCCGGATTCACTGGGTGCAAGATCCCGGTGGCCAAACACTTGCTGGTCGCTACGGCTGGAAGGCGGAGCAGGCGAGTGTGCGCTCCCAGACGGCGGCGGCGTTTGTGCAGGACATCGGCATAACCAACCCGCTGTATCGCTACCAGAACTGTGCCCCAACCCAGACGCGCTGCGCCGAACAACTTGACGGTGCTGATCCGGTCGAGGGTGTGGAGATCGAGTCCTACCTGTTTGATCGCGTCGTGCATTTCACGTCGAACATCGCACCGCCGACGGCGGGTGAGATGACGCCGGCCGTTCGCCGCGGTTGGTCGACCTTCCGCAAGGTCGGCTGTGACGGCTGCCATACACCGTCCTACGACGTGGAGGTGAGCACGAAGGACGGCACGACGGTTGTCAACACCATCTGGCCTTACACGGATCTGTTGCTGCACGACATGGGCGACGAGCTGGCGGACACGCTGCTGACCGGCGATGCCACCGCGAACGAATGGCGCACGCCACCGCTCTGGGGCTTAGGTCGGGCGCTGCAGATCAACCCAAAAACAGGCCTGCTGCATGACGGCAGGGCCCGAACTATCACGGAAGCGATCGCCTGGCACGGCGGTGAAGCTGACGCATCGCGCCAGCGCTTCCTTGAGCTTTCTGCGACTGACCGCGAAGCGCTGGTCGCGTACGTACTGGCGCTTTAGAAGGAGACCATGATGTCTGTACTGAATTTGACCAAACCCATAGCGACACTGTTTGCTCTGTCACTGCTGACTGCCTGCGGCGGTGGCGGTGGCGGCGGTGGTGGCGGCACGACAGCTCCGCCACCCCCACCCCCGCCGCCGGCTGATCCGCTGGGGGCCGTGGGCTCGCTGGCTGAAGAACAGGCCCGCTTGTTTGAAGCGATCGGGCTCGAGCTCGTTGTTCCGCGCTACGCGGCCATGCAGACGGAAATGGCGGCGCTCGAGACAGACGTGACCAGTTTTTGCGCTGACGTCGCGGCAGGCAGTTTCAGCGATCTTCAAAATAGCTGGCGCACAGCCATGCTGAGCTGGCAAAACGCCGAGATTATTCGCTTCGGTACCGTGGAAGACGAGATCGCGCGCTACCGCTTCCGTATCTCATTTTTCCCGGACAACAACGACGCGGTGCTGAGCAATGTCTCATCGATCCTGAACGGCACGCAGACCATCGACGAAAATCTGATCGCCAATAGCCCGGTCGGCACACAGGGCCTGCCAGCACTGGAATACCTGTTTTTCGATCTGGGTGGCCTCGATGACCCGAACAACGGAGCGCGTCGCTGCGAACTGGCGGTCGCCATCAGTCAAAACCTGGCGACCATGGCTGAAGAGATCGCTACGGCCTGGGCGCAGAGCGGACAGCAGCTCGCGGATTTCGTCAGCGCCAGTGGCTCGTTTACCGACAATGAAACGGTGTTGACGTTCATCCTTGAATCACTGGCGCTGCAGGCGGAGTTTGTTGCTGATGAGAAGCTGACGTTCCCGATCAATAACGGCGTGATGTCGGCCGAATCGTATCGCTCCGAGCACTCGCTGGAAAACCTCGAGCAAAACCTCGTCGCGATCGAGGCGTGGCTCATTACCGGCACGGCGGATACGGATTACGGCCTCGTCGATTACCTCGAGCGGGCGCATGCGAGCGGCGACATTTCGCGCCAGCTTGAGTCGCAACTGGCTACCGCGCTGGATAACGTGACGTCGACCACATCCACTTTCGAGTCGATCCTGCTCGGCACCGGCACCGGCGACCTGAACCCGGCGCGTTCGGCCATGCAGGACCTCGCGGACTCGTTCGTAGACGCCGCTGTGGCTGCCGATGTGCAGCTCGGTTTCAATAACCAGGACGGCGACTGAGCGATGCTGTCGCGTCGAGGATTTCTGGCTGCCAGTAGCGCGTTCGCGGTAACCGCGTGCGCGCCGTCGTCGCGCCAGTTATTCCTCAGTGCGGCAACCGACCGACAGGGCCAGCACTACGCGGCTGCTGTCGACGCCGATGGCGTTGTGCCGTTTCGGGTGCCCATCAGTTTCCGCGGCCACGACGTGATCGCCGATCCGGCCGCGGACACGGCGATCGTTGTCGCACGGCGACCGGATGTTGAACTTGTCCGATTCGATCTGCAAAACGGCGCTGTCTTACAGACGCTCCGCTCGGAGCCAGGCCGTCACCAGTACGGCCATGGCCTGTTTACGGCCGACGGTGCGTACTTCCTGACGACGGAAAACGACTACGACAATGCCCGTGGCGTGATCGTCGTGCGTGACGCCGAGACCATGCGGGTTCTCGGCGAACTGGACAGCTACGGAATCGGTCCGCACGAGCTTCGCTGGCTGGCTGACGGCAAGACACTGGCCGTTGCCAACGGCGGGATCCGCACACATCCCGATACCGGTCGCGACAAGCTCAATCTCGACAGTATGACACCCAGCCTCGTCGAGATTGATTTTGCATCCGGCCAATTGCTCAAAAAGCACGTTCCTGAGACAGCTTTCACGAGCATCCGGCACATTGACATCGTGGATGGCGATCGTGTCGTCATGGGTATGCAACAGGAAAACTACGACGCTGTGGATCAGCCGTTGGTGGCCATTACTGACCGGGCTGGCGCACCGCTTTTGCCGGGCCAGCCGGATGATGATCTGCGTGCCATGAGCCAATACGTGGCGAGTGTCTGTGTAGATCCGGCCACGAAGAACGCGATCGCTACCTGCCCGCGAGGGCATCAAATTACTTTCTGGAATGCAGGACGTGGCGAATTTCTCGGCTCGTTCCGTCTCGTCGACGCCGCCGGCGTCTGCGTGGATCGGAGCCGCGGCGAATTCGTCGTCAGCACGGGACGGGGATACCTGCATCGCTTTGACACGGCAAGTCTTCAACACCTTGCCGAAAAACGGGTTCGGATTCGCGAGCTGCGGTGGGACAACCACCTGATCGCCGTCTGAACCGATTGATAAGGACAAAACCTTGAACAAGCTATCCCTGTTGCTGCTCTGCAGCGCACCGGGCCTCGCTATTGCTCAACAGACCGACAATGCCGGGACCGACAGCAACGACGCCCTGACCGAGATCACGATCTACGGCAACGCCAAGAATCTGAAGAACGTACCGGGTTCAGCGAGCGCCATCGATTTTGACGACATCCTGAAATTCAACCAGTCGGACATCCAGCGCATGATTCGGCAGGTGCCGGGTGTGTCGGTGCAGGTGGAGGACGGCTACGGCCTGCGTCCGAACCTGAGCATTCGCGGCACACCGTCGGAACGCAGTTCGCGTATCACGCTGCTGGAAGATGGCGTACTGATCGCACCGGCACCGTACGCCGCGCCTGCGGCCTACTACTTTCCGACACCGGGTCGGCTGTCGTCGATCGAGGTGTTGAAGGGCCCGGCCGCCATTGCCCAGGGGCCCTATACGATCGGCGGCGCGGTTAACCTGGTGTCAACACCGATTCCCGACGGCGCTGCGGGCTTTGCCAACTTGCAGGTCGGCGAAGACGCTACCTGGCGAGTGCACGCCAACTACGGGGACGATCGCGGGCCGATTGACTGGCTTGTCGAAACACACCAGTGGTACAGCGATGGCTTCCAAACGCTGGACTCGGGCGACGACACGGGGCTCGAAAAAGAGGACTACCTCGTCAAGCTGCGTTACACACTGCCGGATAGCGGGGCCATCCAGCAGCAGTTCGACCTGAAGCTGCATTACGCGACTGAGTCTTCCGACCAGAGTTACCTTGGACTCACCGACGCCGACTTCGAGGCATCACCGCTGCGTCGCTACGGACTGTCTCGGTTGGACAACATTGACACGGAGCACTCACAGATCATCCTGAGCCACACACTCAGTAAAGATACGTTCAGTGTGCGCACGACCGCGTACTACAACGAATTTGAGCGCGACTGGTTCAAGACAGAGGGCTTCGATGTGACCGGCAGCCCGGACGCGCAGACCTTCAACGGCGTGAGTTGGTTCCAGGTCATTCAGGCCGTTAACCGCGGCCAGTCTATCGGTCCGGCCACACCGGAGGTCTTGAGCGGCATTTTCGCCGGCGACGATACCGACGACGGTGCCATCCAGATTCGCTCCAACGCCCGCGAGTACTACTCAACCGGCATCCAGACCGAACTGGCGTGGACAGCGAGCTTTGGCGGGTTTGATCACAACTTCACGGCCGGTCTGAGGATCCATTCCGATCACGAAGAACGCCTGCAGCGTAACAGTACGTATACGCAGACCGGCGGCGATTTGGTGCTCGATGATCTTGGTTTGCTGGGTAACGCGGGCAACGCCGAACAAGATGCGGATGCGATTGCGATCTGGATCCGTGACGAGATTGATTTTGGTCGACTTGTACTGACCCCCGGCATTCGCTTCGAGAGTATCGATCAGGAGCGTGTCCGCTACGAAACTCGCGTTGGGCTGACCGTCGACCCGTCGTCGCGTGCGGACAGCAACATTCGTGATACGCGTGAGAACGACGTTGACGTTGTTATTCCCGGTCTTGGCTTTGTCTATGCGTTTGACGATTCATGGACGGCCTACGGCGGAGCGCACAAGGGTTTCTCGGCACCGACCAACGCGCCGGGCGTGGATGAAGAAGAGAGCATGAATTATGAGCTCGGGCTGCGGTACGACGGCATTCGACTGTTTGCGGACGTGGGCCTGTTCCTGACCGACTACGACAACCTGGTGGGCACCTGCACGGCTTCGTCCGGCGCTGACTGCGAGGTGGGTGATGCCTTCAACGGTGATGCGGCCACGGTTGCCGGGCTCGAGTTTCTGCTGCAGGCGGACTATCCGCTCGGTCGTTCGCTTACGGTGCCGATTCGGGTTGCCGTTACGCTGATTGATGCGGAGTTTGATAGCGACATTGCCGACACCGATTTCTTCGGTGAAGTCACCGCCGGCGATCCTTTGCCCTATATCCCCGAATTCCAGGCATACATTTCCGCCGGTCTGGAGCGGGATCAATGGGGTGTGTACGCCTCCATCAACCACGTTGATGAAGCCTGCGTACGCGCGAGCTGCGGAGAATTCGAGCAGATCGATGCCAGCACGCTGCTCGATCTCAGCGGTCAGTATCGTTTTAGTGAGTCGCTGACGTTCACCGCGGCCGTTGAAAATCTGACGGACGAAGCCGACATCGTGGGCCGTACGCCGTACGGTGCTCGACCGAACAAATCGCGAACGGCGATGATTGGTATTCGCATCGGTTTCTAGAAGCTCTGAGGTACCCGGCGCACCTGCGCCGGGCACTGCCAGTGGAAATTCGTCAAAACATCAGGAAGATCAGCAGCGCGCTGACACCACCGACGAGCAGCGCTGACACCAGGCCGACGCCCAGTGGCGTGAAGCCGATGGCTGTGAGATCGCGCAGACGGGTCCCCAGTCCAACCGCCGCCATCGCGACCGCGAGGCAAAGCTCGGCCAGCTCCTTGACATGATCAACAAACCAGCGCCACTGGTCTGGATTTAGCACACCCAGCGGTTTGTCACCCAGGTCGCCGAGTGTGCGCAGCAGACTCATCAGGGCGAAGCCGACAATGAACAACGGGATCATCGTCCACCAGGCAGGCGCTTCCGATCCTTCCGCGTGCTTGCGGTGGTACATCACCGCCATCAGCGGAATGACGAGCAGCATGCTCAGATTGCGCACCAGCTTTGTGACAGTTGCCGCATCGAGCGCCTGGGGCGCATCGTGAATCTGTTGATACACCAGTCCCGCACCGGCGACCTGGGCCGTCTCATGCACCGATGTGCCGAGAAACAGGCCGATCAGAAACGGATCACCGTCAAACAGCAGGTGTCCGATTAACGGATAAGCGAGCATTGCAGCAACACCGAACAGGGTGATACAGGCGACCGCGTAACTGGTTTCATTGTCACGCGCACCGATGGTCGGCGCCGTGGCAACAATCGCCGTTGCACCGCAGATACTGGTACCAACGGCAATCAATGTGCCGAGTCGTCCTGTCAGTCCAATGCGACGGCTGAGCCAGGTCACGATCAGAAGCGCGGCAGCCACGGTGCCGATGATGATTGGCAGGCTTTTCAGGCCTATCTCACCGACTTCACCGAGGCTCAAACGAATTCCGAGAAGCACAATCCCGATCCGTAAGACCTGCTGGAGTCCGAACTGTATGCCCGGATCCACCCAGACCGGCAGCGAGGTGACGTTCCGTACGACGATGCCCAAGATGATCGCCATCATGATCGGAGAAACCGGGCTTTTGGGCATGCCCATCAGGTCTTCACCGACGTAGACAGACGAATACTGGCCGAGCATCGCAAGTGCGAGGGCGAGGATCAGGCCGGGGATGACGGTCATTGCTGCAGGTCCGAGTGCGAGAGGCCACAGTATGGCCGCGAAGCCCTTGCTTTTACAGCCATTTTCAGGAGTTCGATGATCTTCTACGAACACCAAAAAAAGTGCCCAAACGCCTTTACCTGACCGCCGCGCGTCAGTAACATGTGCGGCCCTGTTCCGGAGGCGTCCTGCCTGCCGCAACATACAGACAAAGCGCCCGTAGCTCAGCTGGATAGAGTACCTGGCTACGAACCAGGCGGTCGGAGGTTCGAATCCTTCCGGGCGCGCCATAAAACGTAATTAGGTCAGTTACTTAGCGGTAACTGGCCTTTTTGCTTTCTGGCATACTGGGGAATAAATCGCGTTATGGGGAATATTTCGTGGGAAAACCGTGCGATCGACGCCTGTTTGATGAGTACCTTTTCTACGTAACCCAGTATGGCAATGCGTCTGCCTCGCTTCCCGATATACAAGAAAATGTCTGG
>JBCCNM010000050.1:0-20939 GCA_039025835.1 Pseudomonadota bacterium
CACCTGAGGACCGGCATGATGTTTGTCGTCATGTTCGGGCATCCGCTGCTGCCGTATGTCACGGTCCCCCGATCGTTCAAGGATCCGAGCACGCACTTTGGCTTCGATGTGGCGGCCATCTTCCTGTATGCCTTTGCGATGCAGGCGTTCTTCGTCACCGCGGGCTTCGCTGCCGCGCTGCTGCTGGACAAGAAAGGCAGCAGTGGACTCTGGCGCAATCGTCTCAGCCGAATCTTTTTACCGTTGCTGGTGGCGTATCTGCTGATCACACCGCTGATGCGCGGCGCTTACGATTTCGCCAAAGCCGTTGTTGCGTCCAACGACATCCCGGCCGGCTGGGACGTGGTGCTGGCCGGTGAATGGATTCGCTGGAGCAAGCTCTATCACCTGTGGTTCTTGCTGTCGCTGCTGCTGTTTACCGCGCTGGCGGTGGCCGGCCTTGCGTTGTTGCGGCAAACCGGTGGCGCAGGGCGTGTGTCTGCCTGGTTGTCACAACGCCTGACGGATTACGGCGGCATGTTGCTGCTGGCGCTGCTTGCGTCAATATCGACCATTCCCGCGTATATCTTCGACACCGGTAGTGGCACGCACTGGAGCATGCAGATCACCCTGTTCGGGTATTTCGCACTGGGCTGGTTCCTGTACAGACAGCAGGCCATCATCGAAAGCTGGCAAATGCGCTGGCGCGCGCCGCTGATCGTGGCGCTGGCGCTGCTGCCGATTTGCGCATGGGCGAGCCGGGCCAGATTGTTCGACGAGAACAGCATCGACCTCGCAACCGGGGCGCTTGCCGGTGTCACCAACGGGCTGATCGGCATCAGCATGACGATCGCGTTGCTGGGCTGGTTTCATCTGCACCTCGATCGAGCCACGCGCACAGGCCGCGTGCTTGGACAAGCGTCCTACTGGGTCTACCTCGTTCACTTCCCGATCGTCGTTGCGGCTGCGGGACTCGTCGCAGTGTACGACGTACCGGCGATCCTGAAGTACCTAGCAACCCTCGCCCTGGCCATCCCGCTGATCGCACTCAGCTACACTGTGCTCGTTCTTGGCACGCCGCTGAGATACGCCATCGTCGGTAAATCGCGCTAGCGTCCGTCGACCAACACAGGGGGAGGACCTCGCATGCGTCTGCAAGGCACGCTGGACGTCGGACTTTTGCTCCGGGCGTTCCGCTGGAAGATTGCCATCACCTGGTTGCTGGTGTTGCTGGAAAACCTGCTCTGGGCGCTGATTCCGCTGTTTATCGGCCGAGCGATCGATGCCTTACTGGCGAGACAGCCCGGTGCCCTTTGGGAGCTTGGCGCTGTCATGACTGCGCTGATTGTGGTCGCCGTCGGGGCCCGCGTATACGACACGCGCGCCTACGGTACGATGCGCGTGCATTTTGGCGCGGAACTGGTGAACCGCATCCGCGAGGAGCCAGTATCACGTGTCAACGCGCGTCTCGACATGAGTCGCGAAATGGTCGACTTCCTTGAGGAACACGTGCCCGAGCTGCTGACATCAATCGTTCAGGTCGTCGTCAGTATCGGGATCCTGTGGAGCTATGACAGCCGGCTTGGGATGAGCGGTATCTGTGTCGTGGTTGGTCTCGCTGTGGTGTACGGATTGTTCCATCAGCGTTTCTATCGACTCAACGCCAAACTCAACGCACAAACGGAGAAACAGGTTTCGATCCTCGAGCAGCGGCGCCACGAGCCCCTGCTGGTGCACCTCAAGAAACTGCGCCGTCGAGAAATCCGGCTGTCGGACACCGAGGCTGTTCTGTACGGCAGCATTTTTGCCGGTATGTTTGCGTTCATCTTGGCCAATCTCTGGTTTGCCACGTCGATTGAAGCGATCACCGCCGGCATGATCTTTGTCATCCTGAGCTACACCTGGGAGCTCGTGGAATCCGGTGCAGCGCTGCCGGCTGTACTGCAGCAGTGGACGCGCCTTAGCGAAATCCGCGAGCGCATCAACGCGCCGTCCGCGTGAAGCCCAGGTGATCAAAGGCGGTCAAACCAGTGTCGGGAGTGACTTTATTGTGCATTTTTGACCAAAGCACCGATGCTGAGGAATAGAAGTGGCTTTTTTAGTTGTTCAGTGTAATCTTGGACGCCACCTAGACAGGCGGAGTGCTGTGCCGCCTGTCTCAGACTGATGCGGCGAATCGCGGGCGCCGCTGTTGTCGTGGGCGCACTATCCGTCGAGTACCAGGCATGAGTAAGAGAAGTTCTGACGTCATTCTCCCCTTTGTGCGCCAGAGTCACTACTCCGGCGACGCCACGCTGGAGGAACTCCAACTAGCGGTTGAGAACTCCATGACGGGCATCTCCTGGCTCGACACCAGCGGCACATTTCGTCAGGTGCGCGACGGCTACGCCAGCATGTTGGGCTACTCGCCGGACGAGTTAATCGGGCAATCCTGGTCTGTGACGGTCCCTGAAAGCGATCACGACACCGGCATCGCGGCAGTGCAGACAATGCTCCGGACCGGGCGTACCACCGTGGAAACGCGGGCGGTGCGAAAAGACGGCTCGGTGTTCTATAAACGTCTGCTACTGGTCAAGACCACGGATTCTCAGGGTCGACACAACGGTCACTACTGTTTTATGAGCGACGTCAGTGAACGGACAGAGGCGCAACGTCGCCTTGCCGATGCCGAGCGGCTCAAGACCATTGGCACACTGGCCGGCGGTATCGCTCATGACCTGAATAATCTGTTGACGCCGATTCTCGGCCGCGCAGAGCTGCTGTCTCGTGGGGCCGGAGCAGACGAGGGTGCCGTCGACGATATTCGCAACGCAGCGCTGCGTGCGCAGGAGCTGATTGACCGGCTACTGAAATTCAGCAAGAACGAACGTGAGGAACTCAAGCCGTTGAGCCTGATCGGTGCAGTGCGAGTAGCCCTGCAGTTTGTGACGGGTTCGTTGCCCGCCAATGTCTCGCTGCAGGCCCGATTCGAGGCGAGCGCAGATGTCGTCTGCGGTCTGGAAGCGCCGTTGGAGCTGATCGTCCTGAACCTCGTGTCCAACGCCGGATACGTGATGCGAGACGGGGGTGGTGAGCTGGTAGTGTCGCTGAGCAACCCGGATGCACAACACATTGAGCTCGCGATCACCGACACCGGCCCGGGTATCCCGTCGCAGACTCTCGAGCGCATCTTCGACCCGTTCTACACGACCAAGCCACCGGCTGAAGGCACAGGTCTGGGTCTGCTGATGGTGAAAGAGGCTGTCGATGAAATGAACGGCAGGCTTGACGTTGACAGCGTAGAGCAGCAGGGCACCACGTTCCGCATCACGTTCCCGTTGTGCAACGAGTCCAGCAACGAAGACTGCGCGATCGAACTGCAGCCTGGGCCGAGGCTGCGCGTCTTGGTCGTCGACGATGAGCAATCCGTGCTCGACATTTGCCAGACGATGCTGGAGCACCTCGGCCACGACGTCGTTGCTTTCACCGACCCGCATGCTGCGGCCAACAGTCCGCTGGATGACATCGATCTGGTCATTTCAGACTACCGTATGGGTGGCGTTTCCGGCATTGAGTTCGTTCGCGAGCTCGCCGGCTACCGCGGCCCGGTCATCCTGATGTCCGGCGCACTCGACGACAGCGAATCGCTGCCGGACAACGTCTCCGGCATTCTCAGCAAACCTTTCCAGCTGCAGTCCCTTCAGGACGCAGTATTAAAGGCAAGTTCGACGAACGACGACTGAGTCCCGGCCGCAGCCAATCGACGTCGTCCCATAGTTCGGCCATACCGAAGTCCTCGCATCGTCGCATCAGCCACAGGCTGCGACTGAATCCAACCGACCATTTTTCGAAATGCGAATTGTCGTCTATGCTTCTTCTGGAAGTTAACGACCGGATAGGTTGTCGCCAGCCCTGATTCCTGCCTTTTGAGGCACAAAGGTCGGGGAAATACGACCGAACATCAACACGGGGATGCGCGTATGTATGTCATTACCAATCGGGAAATCCATCGGGGCCGTCAGGGGTTGGCGCAATTTGGACGTCGCCCGAATGAAAACGGAGCCAACGAGCTTCGCGTTGCCGAGGTGTCCAAGAACGGGCGTTCATGGAAGGTGCGGGTATTGGCCGACAAGCTCGCTGCCTCAACGGCGGCACGGCTGATTAAAAAGCACAAACTCCCGCTTGATCCGAAGGCACAGCACTACGCAAGTCTGCGTGTCGCCTGTGATGTGATCGAGAAAGCGCGTCGCGAAAAAAAACACATCCTGTTCTTCGTGCACGGCTACAACAACGACATGAAAGACGCGCTGACCCGGGCTCTGGATTTCGAAGCCCGTTACGGCGTCGTCTGCATCACGTTCTCGTGGCCGTCGAACGGCGGCGGAGCGATCAGCGGCACTGCAAGTTATAAGTCGGACAAGCGAGACGCGCGGGCCTCTGCCGGTGCCCTGGAACGGGCACTGATGATCATGCACAAATATTTGCAGATCATGACCGAGGCGAATCGGCGCCGCTTGTTCACGCTCGCCTGCAAAGGTAACGAGAACAATGCCATTCGTCGTGACGAGCGATACGCAGAGCTACTGCAGAAAGACTGCCCGTTCACAGTAAACGCGATCTATCACAGCATGGGCAACTACCTCCTGAAACAGTCGCTCAAAAGCACGATCACCGAGGGCAACGGCTTGATTTTCGACAACGTTGTGCTCGCAGCGGCAGACACGAACAACCAAGACCATCAACACTGGGTGGAGAAAATTGCGTTCCGCAACCGCTGCTTCATCGCGATAAACGAAAAAGACTTCGCGCTTGGCGCCTCGCGGGCCAAGGCCGGACCAAGCCAGCGCGCGAGGCTTGGCCACTACCTGAAGAATCTGACGGCCACAAACGCACACTATGTGAATTTCACAGGGGTCGACGAGGTCGGCAATTCGCACGGCTACTTCGGTGGCCCGTCTGAAAAGAACCCGGAGATTTTTGCGTTCTTCAAGGCGGCGTTTGACGGTGAAGCGGCCGAGCAGCAGCTCACTTTCAACGCGGCTGGCAACTGGTACGACTTCTAGTGTCTCGTCCCGCGGAGCCAGTGCTTATTGTCGGGTTGACGCAGCGTCACCTGGCGACACCAACACTACGCGATTCGGGTTGCGCAGCGTGCCGGTGTATATCCAGGTACCCAGCCCCGCTACAAGCAGTGGCAGGAACGGTTCAAACGGCCAGAACGGCAACCACAACGCCAGTGACTCTGAAAAGCCCGGCGCCATCAACGTGTAGTAAACCGGTTCCAGCCAGAGTTTCCCGGTGGCCGATGCGACCAGCGCCGCCGTGATGATGCCGATGCCGAGGGCTTTCTCGGCGGTCGTCGACATGCGGACGCCCTGTTTCTCGAATACCTGCGTACGGCGTTTGCCCCAGGCGGCGATGCGTAAGGCAAAGGCGGCGAAGCCCGCGATGTAGAACAGGTGATCGATGAGGTCCGGTCCGTCGTAGTAGAAGACATTCCACCAGTAAACAGCGAACGGGTAGGCCCAGAGGAAATACATTCCGCTGCGATGCAACACCTTCCACTGCATGTTGGACAGGAATTGCCGACCCACTTGGAAGGAGGTCACGACCATTGCGGCCAGGAGCAAATAGCCGCTGCTGCCTTCGATCTCGTTGCGCAGCAGGTAGACTTCGTCGTAGTAGTACTCGGTGTGCAGGCTCGAGGTCATAAAGATGAACAGTCCCTGCCAGGCCATTGCGACGGCAAACAACAGGCCGATGTATTTACGGTTTCTAAGACACCAGCGACTGAATTCGCCCGGGAACAACACGGGCAGCGCTGAAGCCGCGACAACCAGGTAAATGAACGGCACTGACCAGCGGACCGAGTAGGCGATCATGTGTGAGATATCGGTCGGATCACTAAGGTCGTAGCTGAGCATGGCGAGCAGCATGAATACGTTCATCGGCACGGCGACGAGGCGGAACAGAGACCAGCTGTTTGCGAACGGCGATTTGAACACGATGCTCATACTCTCTCACTTGCGACGCGAATTCTGGCCGCGTTAGGCTAACAGGCCGTGAAACACCTCAGACCCGCATGACGACAGTGATAACACGATCGCCTTTGAAGGCGATTCTGATCAGGATCGTACTGGTGTCGCTATCGCTGACACCCTGGGGTCTGTCTATGTACTTGCATTACTGGCTCGAGGTCGAAGCTGTGTGGCAAGTCGACATGCCCTACCGTGGCGTGCTGTCCGTCATCATGCTTGCAGTCGGTCTTGCACTGTCGTTTGTCACGCATACGTTTTTGTCAAAGCGCTGGGGTGCCCGCTAACCTTACCCACAACAGTCTCGAATGTGCGCACGGGTTGCATTCGCATTCATGCCATTACTGGTTGTTTGACGCCAAACATCCTAAGCCCTCTCGCGATTAATTCGTGCTCACCCTATAGGACCGGACGTCTGTCATCCGAGCTAGCACAGATACTGACCGCATCAGCAAAAGTCTGTTAGGGGTATTCGCGTGAATCTGAGCCGCAGCAAGCCGTTCGTCCACACCAGCCTCGCCCTGAGTATCGCCAGCGCGCTGGGCACCCTGCCCAGTGAGGCCGGCGCACAGGAACTTGAAGAGGTTGTCGTTACGGCCCGACGCCGGGAACAAGGCGTCCAGGATGTTCCTCTGTACATTCAGGCCTTCGACGAGCGCGACCTTCGCGACAGCATGGCCAAGGGCTTTGAAGACTACGCGCGAGACCTGACCAGCGTCGCTTTCGGTACGTCCGGGCCTGGCGCGACAACCATTGTCTTCCGTGGCGCTGTCTCGCAGCCAACGGGCTTCGACACGATCAGCTCATCGACTGTCTACGTTGACGAAATCCCGATTACTCGTGACGGCCAGAACGCCGACGTCCGACTGTATGACATTGAGCGCCTCGAGGCATTGTCAGGCCCGCAGCCGACTCTGTATGGCGCGGGATCGCAATCCGGCACGCTGAAAATTGTCACCAACAAGCCCACTACTGACGCCACCTCCTTTAGCGTCATGACCGAAGGAGGTGTCATTAGCGATGGCGATCCCTCCTACAACGTCAGTGGTGTCGCGAACCTTGTCGTGATTCCGGAGAAGCTTGCGGTTCGCTTGGTGGGATTTTACGAAACCGAAGGCGGCTATATCGACAATGTACTGGGCGATACAAGCTTCTACTCGCCGGAAAGCGGCAGTAACTACTATGCCGCCGGCAGCGTCGATCGCAGCAATGCTGACGTCACGGCGGAGGACATAAACGAATGGACGGTCGAAGGTGGCCGCCTGTATGCGCGCTGGCAGCCGAACGAAAAGTGGACGGTGGATACCGGGATCATCTACCAGAACGCCGAAAACGGCCTGTTTGATTTCAATCCGGCGGCCGGTGACTCCGACGATCTGAATACCGTCAAGTTCAAGGAAGAGAGCCGCAAAGACGAGTGGTACAACCTGTCACTCATCATCCAGGGTGACCTCGGATTTGCGGACCTGACCATTGCCGGCGGCACGCACAATCGCAAGATCGACTACGACATGGACGCGACAGCGTACATGACACAGTATCGAACCAACGGACTTGATCTCGCTGAGTACTACACGGGTGTTCGCGAGTTCCTCGACTACTACAGCTGCTACTACACGGCCGGGTGTTACAACTTTGTCAGTGCCTACGACTTCGGTGCAAACCCGACGGCCGCCATCAGCCTCCGACAGGAGCTGAAGTCATTTGCTCAGGAAATCCGCCTGGTGTCGAAAGACGACGGTACCAACAAGTTTAACTGGTTGGTCGGGGCCTTCTATGAGGAAACCGATAACAATTGGGACTACCTTACCGCCGTCGACGATTTCGCCATCAACGGCGGGCAGGGTGCGGCGTTTATCTATTACGGTGTCGCGCCGACCAACGACTGGTTTGACCAGGGCTTCCGCTCCGACCAGACCTACAATGGACTGCCCGGCGGCGAGTTTAACGGTCAGATCCAGACCACCGAGACCATCGCCTTATTCGGCGAGGTCAGCTACGAGATCTTCGAAAATGTCACGATTACCGGCGGCGGCCGCCTGTTCGACGCCGAGCGTTGCGTGGAGGAAAACTCCCTGTACGTCGGTGCCGTGTTCGATGCCTTCAGCGTTTGTGAAACCACGGAGGACTTCAGCCCTCGCTATAACGTGACGTGGACACCAACCGAAGACAGCATGATCTACTTTACGTACTCAGAAGGTCGACGCGTGGGAGGGCTAAACGGTGCTGTCGTGCAGCGGCCGGCAGCGTCGGTGCTTGGACTTCCTGTGTCGTTCGAGTCCGACTTGTTGAAGAACTATGAACTCGGCGGCAAGGCCACGTGGATGAACGGTCGCATGCTGACCAACCTGACCATCTTCACGATGGACTGGGAGGAGTACCAGCTTCGTACGGATGTGCCCATCGCCGGTGCAACAACAGTTAATGCGGGGAATGCGTCAATCGATGGATTTGAAGGCTCGTTTGCGTTCAAGTTTACCGACAGTATCGAGTTTTCCATGGCGACCACGTATCTCGACGCCACGGTGGATGACACGGTGACATTTGCAGACGGTGCCGTGGTAGCGGCGGTCGCCGGGGATTCTCTGCCTGCCGTGCCGCAATGGAAGACATTTGCAAGTCTTCAATACAGCGACGAGCTGCCATGGCTGATGGACCTGCGCGGCACGGCCCGCTTCGACTACAATTTTGTCGACGACTCATTGAACGCAACCACGGCTTCCATTCAGTTCTTCGGCGACAGTAATTCACCGATCTCCGAGCAGCCGTCGTACGAGATCGGTTCGCTGTATTTCACGGTAGAACCGGAGGCGGGCAATTGGCAGGTCTGGCTTGGAATTGACAATCTGTGGGATGAACGTCCGTTGACGTATGTGAACCCTCGATTCGGCGATGAGCGCGCGTACACGATCCGGCCTCGAGAGGTGTCTGTCGGCCTTTGGTACGGCTTCTACTGACCAAAACGCCGCAGCACTGCCGGGTGACAGTCTGCGAGGGCTGACCACTCGCGCCGTTCGTACTACACTGATGCGGCACTTGGCATGATGGGGAGCGGTGCACACATGGCGCAGGATACCCTCGCACCGAGGCAAGCCTTTCAAAAAGCGGCCGCCTTGATCCAGGAAGGCGCGTATGCCTCCGCAGACCATTTACTGGCAGCGGCGCTGGCTGTTCATCCCAACGATCCCAATTTGCTGCGTATGCAGGGCGTTTCATTCGCACAGCAGAAACGTCTCGACGAAGCCGAAGCCACGCTGACGCACGTAACGCGACTCGTCCCGGAACACTCGGCGGCCCACGAGGATCTCGCCGATGTGCAGTTGAGCCTGCGGCAACTCGAGCCGGCACTCGCCTCACTAAAACGGGCGGCCAAACACGCAAAAGACTCCGCGCGTATTGAGCAACGCCTGGCGCAGTTGCTATCGCTGGCTGGACGCAATGCCGAGGCCGAGCACGTCATCGAAGCCTCACTGGAGAAAAACCCAAGTCGCAAGGCGATGGCTGATGCGATGGCATTGGTTCAGCAGGGCAGGCACAAGGAGGCGGAGGCGATCTATCGGCACATTCTGCACAAGAATCCAGACGACGTGGATGCCTTGCGTCTCCTGGGTGTTTCACGTGTCCGTCGAGAGCAATTCGACGAAGGTGCTGCGTGTTTTCGGCGTGCGGTCGAACTTGCGCCAGACTTCTGGCGTGCCTGGATCAACCTGGGCGCTGCCTTGTCCGAGCAGCAAAAATTTGACGAGGCGGAATCGGCATTTCTGAATGCGCTGGCGTTACAGCCCAAGTCCGTGCAGATCCTCGAGCGTTTGGGGGTCAATGCACTCAAGGCCAGTCGATTGGAGGACTGCGTTGACTGGCTGGAGCAGTCTCTGGATATCTCGCCAGATTATTTTCCGTCATTGCTGTGTCTCGGGCATGCCTTGAAAACGCGTGGCCAACAGGACGAGGCTGTCGACGCCTATCGACGCTGTGCCGCAGCGAAGCCGTCGTTCGGCGAGGCTTACTGGAGTCTCGCCAACCTGAAGACCTTCCGATTTGATGACGACGAAGTGACAGCGATGAAGGGGCAGCTCGAGGCCGTTACCGATGCGACCAATGAAGACGATGCGGCCTCCGAGATCGCCTTTTCGTTCACGCTCGGCAAGGCTTATGAGGATCGCAAGGACTACGCCACAGCCTTCGATTACTACTATCGCGGCAATACCAAGAAACGCCTGTTGGTGAACTACGATCCGATTGAGTATCAGCACAACAACGATCGCATCATCGAAGTCTTCAACAAGGAGTTTTTTGCGGAACGAGAGGGCTCGGGTCACGATGACGACTCACCGATCCTGATTCTTGGCCTGCCGAGGTCTGGCTCCACGCTGCTGGAACAGATTCTCGCCAGTCATTCCGAGGTCGAGGGCACTGCAGAGCTGCACTATCTACTGCGAGCGGCGACACAGTCCGGCATGAATCGCTCCGACGGCATCAAGTATCCGCAGGTCATGTACGAACTCAAGGCGCATCACCTGCGAGGTATCGGCGAGGAGTACATTGAGAACACGCTGAAACACCGCACGGGCAGTCGCTATTTTACCGACAAGATGCCGAATAACTTCACCGGCATCGGCTTTCTGCATGCAATCCTGCCCAACGCCAAGGTCGTCGACGCGCGTCGCCACCCGCTGGACAGCTGTCTTGGAACGTTCAAGCAGCTGTTTGCCAGCGGCCAGTTGTTTTCCTATGACCTGTACGACCTGGCGCACTACTACACGCAATACATTCGCATGATCGATCACTGGAACGAGGTGCTGCCTGGTAAGGTGCTGACCTGCCATTATGAGGACACGGTGGCCGATCTCGAGACACAGTCCAGAGCCATAGCGTCCCACTGCGGGCTGGAATGGGAACAAGGCATGCTGGAATTCCACAAGAACACCCGCGCGGTACGGACCGCCAGTTCGGAACAGGTTCGCCAGCCGATCTACTCGAGTTCCGTGGCGCTGTGGCGGCGCTACGAAACACAGCTCGAAGAGCTGATTGAGTACCTTGAACCGGTGCTTATGCGTTTACCGGAAGTCGACCGGCCGGAAATGCTCAAGGCCCGGTGAACGCTCAGTTCGGCGCAGTGGGCCACTCGTAGGGCCAGATCGCGAGGCCGTGGATCGCATTGCGGATGTCCATGGTCAGATTGACGACCGTCTGCGGTTTCACCTCACGCAGATCGTACAGCGTCACCGTCGACGGTGACGAGCCGCCGGCCACCCGGTGCTCATCAATGACGCACAGTCCACGCCCGAAACCCTGCCTGGCGATATTGGAGTCATCGAGGTCTGTATGCGTCAGCTTGTGTTCCGGGTAACGCGGAATTCGAAAGGCCTTACGAGTATCCGGACTCTCGAAACGCAACGCGTTTGCCTGGGTATCGTTAAACAACACGCCATCGCGAAACGGTCGTGCGTTGTGCACGCCGGCGGGCAAGGTACTCATGACACTGAGCCGTTCGCCATCGAATCGCAACAGCGCCTTGGTGCGTACGCCGCTCAAGTACATGCCGCCGTCGTCACAGTGCACAGTGTTCAAATGCAGCTTGTTGAGCAGCAAGGGACCGTCGTCGGATTGTGGGTCGAATCGACGAAGACCGAATGCGGCGCCCTCGGACAGGACACTGAGGCCCCAGTCGAAGCTTTTGGTCTCCAGATTCAGCCCGAGAATACTGTCGTATCCGGTCGAGCACATAAACAGATGGCCACCGTGGACGGCGATTTCATGACAATGTTTGAGGTAGCGATTCCGGAAGGAGCCAACGAGCGTGAAGCGCTGGTCGAACACAAACAGCTCATCACTCGCTGCGATGAACACGTGATCGTCATGAAAAGCGATACCGCGTAACCCGCGATCCCAGCCGCGCCCCGACCAGTCGATATCCATTGTGTTCCAGTTGACGGGTTGCAGTAGCGCACCGGCATCGGTGTCGATCAAATACACGCCACCGTGGCTCTCACCCTGCTGGCTGCCGCGTACGACGGAGGTGGCAATCAACTGTGGCACGGAGTCAGTCAGCCCGGCTGGCCAGGGATGTAGTCGAAGATAAAGGTAATCCGGTCCTCGTCACCGCCGTTGATGACGCCGTGGCGTTTCTGGTTATTGACTTCGTAGGCTTTGCCGACTTCCAGGCGATGTGGCCGACCGTCGATCATGAATCGTACTTTGCGATTGGTCGTGATCGGGACATGAATGCGGTGGCTGTACTTAAACGACGGATGTGCGTCGGTGTGTGGCGTAATGGTTGTGCCGGCGGTGAGCTTGGCGGCCATGGCGCGGATGATTGTGCCTCCAGGTACGTAATGACGCCGAATGATGTCGTGCATCACCGGCAGCGCAGCGTCCGACAGTTTGTCCCAGCCCTGACCTTTAACCACGTCAATATTTGGCCAGTCGTCGTGGTCGCAGAACACGGCGATGATCGACTCGGTGTTGTAGTGAACATCGCTGTATTTCTCCTGGCGGACCCGCTCCTCAAGCCACTCGCTGTCGTCGAAAGCGAGTATGCAGCTGCTGAGTGCATCGATGTTGACTGGCCCCAGGTCGTTCAGGGCTTGAGCAATATCCATGTGATCAGTGTAGGGCAGGGGTTCGGTCTATTCCAGCTCACGACAACGCGGTTATGCGGACATGGATGATCCGATGTCTGGCGCAATTTGCCATGTGGTTTCCGACGCCAGATTTTAGACGTCATGCACGATCTTGTTACGGCGTCTGTCGGTAATCAGCCAGCCTGACGCACCGAGTGCCAGGGCTGCCATGACGAACCAGGTGATTGCGTAACTCAAGTGCGTGTTTCGAAACGCCACCCGGGTCAGGCCGCCTCGTGGCCACGCATTTGGAGCGCCTTCGTGTTCGGCATCCACGAAGAAATTGACGACCGCTGTCATACCGTTTGCGGCACTCATCTGCATTACGTCGCGGGAAAACCAGCGATCGTTGTCCGGATCGTTTCGCTCCAGCAGCGTGCCCTCAGGCTCTGTCATGCGCAGCAAACCGACGACACGACGGACTCCCAACGGACGGTTGAGCTCGGTGCTGTCCATGCCGCCGGGTGCAAAGCCGCGATTGATCCAGACGGCAGTTTCTTCCGTGACCAATGGCGTCATTATCCAGTGCCCGGCGCCCAGGTCAGTCAGGGCTTTCACCCGAATGGACTGTGCGTGCCGGTATTCGCCCTGCAGGTGCACACGCAGGTAGACGGTGTCGTCCTCGTTGACGGGGACCAGCGGCGCGGGCCGAGCTTCGCCGGTGGAACGGACGTCGACCGCGGCCATCAACGCGGTCTTCCAGGCTAGCCGATCAACTTGCCAGACGCCGAGTGCCGTACAGCTTGCGGCGATGATGCCGAGTAACCCCAGGAACGCGATGAAACGTCCCGGCGATCCCGGGCCGTCTGCAGACGCAGTCACGGCAGGCTGCGCGCTCGTTCGATCTGCTCATGTGCGGGCATCATATTGTCCTCAAGATGCAGCATGACCCAGATCGAGCCTGCGAGAATGATGACCAGCAGCATCGCGGTAAACATCAGTGACATGGCCTGCCAGCCCTGTTCGACCTTGATAGTGACGTGCAGAAAATAATGAACGTGCACCAGGATCTGGATGCCGCCGAGCACGAAAATCACGGTCAGCGCCAGCGCTATGTTGTTGGTGGCATCCGACATGACCAGCCAAAACGGCACCACCGTGAGCACCACCGACAGCAGGAAGCCCACGACATAAGAGCGGTAACTGCTGCTGTGTTCAGCTTGCGCCGTACTCACAACACCACACCAGCGAGGTATACGAAGGAAAACACGCCGATCCAGATCAGGTCGAGAAAATGCCAGAACAGACTCAGGCACAGGATGCGCCGGCGGTTGTCGTCGTTAAGGCCAACGGTGTGAATCTGTGCCAGCAACACGAGTAACCATAAAAGGCCGGCCGTGACGTGCAAGCCGTGCGTGCCCACCAGCACATAGAACGACGACAGGAACGCGCTGGCCTGCGGCGTCGCGCCGAGCTGCCAGAGGTGGGAAAACTCAAGAACCTCCATCACCAGGAAGCCGGCGCCGAACAGACCGGTCACAACGAGCCAGACAGTCATGCCGGCAATTCGATTCGCGTGCATTTGCATCACGGCAAAGCCGAAGGTGATGGACGAGAACAACAGCATGAATGTCGCCAGCAAAATCATGTCGAGTTCAAACAGGTCAGCCGGTGACGGTCCCGCGGCGTAGTTCTGCCCGACAACGGCGTGCACCGCAAACAGGATGCCGAAGATCAGGCAATCGCTCATCAGGTACAGCCAGAAGCCGAGCAGGCTGCCGCTGTCGTGATGCTCATCACTGTCGACGACGTCAAAATCAAAACCCTGCACGACCTTTTCGCTCATCGCCTAGCCTGCTGCCTTGCCTTCGGCGGTCTGCAAGGCGAGCAATCGGCGCTGACGGTCGGCTTCGATCGACGCCACGGTATTTGCGGGTACGTGGTAATCACGATCGTAGTCGAAGGTGTGTGCAATGCTGTAGGTGATCACAGTGGCAAAGCTTGCTATTGCCAGCCACCAGATATGCCAGACCATCGCAAAACCGAACACCGTTGCGAGCGCCGCGATGACGATGCCGGACGCGGTATTGTGCGGCATATGGATAGGCAGAAAGCCATCGGTTTTTCGCTGGTAGTTGTGGCGTTTCATGTGATCCCAGGCGTCGAGCTCGTAAACCCGCGGCGTAAACGCGAAGTTGTAGAACGGCGGTGGTGAGGACGTGCTCCACTCGAGTGTGCGTCCGCCCCACGGGTCGCCGGTTGTGTCCGCGAGCGTATCCCGTTGCCGGATCGATACCACGATCTGAATGATAAAGGCGGCGATGCCGGCAGCGATCAGCAACGAGCCCGCCAACGCGGTGTAGAAGTATGCGGAGTACACCGTGTCCTCAAACTGGCTAAGGCGTCGGGTTACGCCCATTAAACCCAACACATACAGCGGCATGAACGCCAGATAAAAACCGACAAACCAGCACCAGAAGCTCACCCGGCCCCAGGCGTCATTGAGCTTGAAACCGAAGGCTTTCGGCCACCAGAAGTTGATACCGGCAAAGATGCCGAACACGACACCACCGATAATCACGTTGTGGAAGTGCGCGACCAGAAACAGGCTGTTGTGCAGGACATAGTCGGCCGGCGGCACAGCGAGCAGCACGCCGGTCATACCACCGATCACAAAAGTCAGCATGAAGCCAATGACCCAGAGCATCGGCACCTCGAACCGGATCCGGCCTTTGTACATCGTGAACAGCCAGTTGAATAACTTCGCGCCGGTCGGGATCGAGATGATCATCGTCGTGATGCCGAAGAATGAATTAACGTCCGCGCCGGCTCCCATGGTGAAGAAGTGATGCAGCCAGACGATGTAGCTCAGGATCATTATGACGCAGGTGGCATATACCATCGACGTATAGCCAAACAGACGTTTGCTGCTGAAGGTCGGGACGATTTCGGAAAAGATGCCGAAGATCGGCAGGATCAGGATGTACACCTCCGGGTGGCCCCAGATCCAGATGAGATTGACGTACATCATCGGGTTGCCGCCAAGCTCACTGGTGAAGAAATTCGTGCCGATGTAGCGGTCTGCGGTCAACAGCGCCAGTGTGGCAGCGAGTACCGGGAAGGTCGCGACGATCAGCACGTTGGTGCACAACGTTGTCCAGCTGAACACCGGCAGCTTCATCCACGTCATGCCCGGCGCACGCATCTTGACGAGCGTAACGATCAGATTTATGCCCGATAGCGTGGTACCTATTCCGGCGACGTTCAGCGACCACAGGTAATAGTCCATCCCGACGCCTGGTGAGAAATTCAGTCCGGACAGCGGTGGATAGGCCAACCAACCAGTCGCGGCAAACTCGCCGACAAACAGCGACAGCATGATCAGCACGGCGCCGGAAGCGGTCAGCCAGAAACTCAGGTTGTTCAGGAAAGGAAAAGCCACGTCACGCGCGCCGATCTGCAGCGGCATGATGTAGTTCATGAAGCCGGTGACCAGTGGCATGGCCACGAAGAAAATCATAATGACGCCGTGCGCCGTGAACACCTGGTCGTAATGGTAGGCCGGCAGGTAGCCGACGAGGCCGGCCGAGGCGAGCGCCTGGTGACCACGCATCAGCAGGGCGTCAGCAAATCCTCGCACCAGCATGATAATGCCGAGCACCATGTACATGATGCCGATCTTCTTGTGGTCAATCGATGTAAACCAGTCCCGCCACAGGTAGCCCCACAGTCGGTAGTAGGAGACCGCAGCGACAACCGCGACAGCCAGCAGTATCGTGCCCGCAAAGGTCGCTGCAAGAATCGGGTCGTAAAACGGAAATACGTCGCCGGTGAGTTTGCCCCAAAGGACATCGGCTTCCGTTGCCCCCATTGTGCCGCGCGAATGTTCGCTTGCGGTTGTCAAGGCCGATCACTCGTCGATGCAGCCGATCCGTCTGCAACAGTCTGCAGCGGGTTCAGTTCCTGCCGGATCATGCGGTAAAGGGACGGGGCATCCTCGGCCGCGCAGATATCGGCGTACATGTGGCGCCGATACAGCCCGGCCACACCACCGCCGCCGAGTGCGTCCACCATCATCATGTCGTCCATGCACAGCGAGCCGGGTTCGGTGCAGAGATTGAGAATGCGACGCCACAAACCGTCTTCGATACCGCTGAAGTAGGCTGCGGCGTCACCGATGGATGGGGAGGCCAGCGCGGTATAGCTGTTGCGATCGAGGCTTGTCGTGCTGGCGCGTACTTCGTCTACCCAGGCATCGAATTCGCCGGCTTGCATACCGAGGAAGCGAAAACGCATCTGCGAGAAACCGGTGCCGCTGTAGTTGGCGGAAAAGCCGCGGTAGTCGCCGCCTTCATTGATGACCGCGTTAAGCTCCGTTTCCATGCCCGCCATGGCGTAAATCTGGCCCGCCAGTGCGGGGATGTAAAAGGAGTTCATGACCGTGGCCGACGTGAGTTTGAACTCCACCGGACGGTCCACGATCGCTGCGACTTCGTTGACGGTCGCGATGCCCTGTTCGGGATAGATAAACAGCCATTTCCAGTCCAGCGCCACGACCTGGATCGTCAACGGCTCAACATCCGGATCAATCGCCTGGGTTTCAGACACGCGTCGAAGGTCGTTATAGGGCTCCAGTCGATGCGTGGCCACCCAGGTCAAACCGGCCAGGCAAATAATGATCGCCAGCGGAACCGACCAGACGACGATCTCCAGACTGATGGAGTGGTCCCAGTCGGGGGAGTAGGTGGCTGACTTGTTGCTGGCGCGATAGTGGAACGCGAAAAACAGCGTCAGCGCCATCACCGGCAGGATGACGATCAGCATCAGTACCGTGGAGTAGACGATGAGCTGGCCCTGCTGGACTGCAACGTCTCCGGCCGGTTTTAAAACGACCAGATCACAGCCGGCCACGAGCGCGCCCGCTGTTAGCAACAGCGGTCCTCGAAGCAGGCGAACCAAGCGATGACTCCACGACGTATCCATGTCACGTAAAGTTTAAATGAGGCGTCCCCGGCACTCTATAGTCGAGGCCATGAGAGTTTGTGTTTGGTGCATTTTAGGCTTGCGGCAGGTCGGCTGGTGGTCGATCATTTGACCATGGGAGATGTGTCCGTCGACAACGCGCCGAGCCATCACGAGACGCCTCGGGAGACTGCCACCATCGATGAGGTGATCACGACGGTGGTGATGGCACGGGTGACAGACTTTTTCGGATTCTTCGTCTACGCCATTGCCTCGGCGCTGGTGTTTCCCCGGCTGTTTTTCCCGACCTACGACCCGGTGACCGGCACGCTGCTGTCGTTTGCCGTGTTCTCGCTGGCGTTTATTGCCCGTCCGTTTGCGAGCCTGCTCGCCCGCGTCGTCGAGCGCAGGATCGGTCGCGCTGCGAAGCTGCTGCTCGCCGGGATGATTTTCGGCAGTTCGACCGTTGCGATCGGCATGCTGCCGTCGTATGAGCGGATCGGCTGGGTCGCGCCGATGCTGTTCGCAGTGCTTCGCTTTGTGCAGGGGCTGGGTCTCGGCGGCTCCTGGGACGGAATCAGCATGCAGCTGCAGAATGCTGCACCACGCGGCCGGGAAGGGCTGTATGCGATGGTGCCGCAGCTGGGCGGCCCCATCGGTTTCTGTGTTGCGGCCTCGCTGTTTTTCGTGCTGACCGGATTTCTGACCGACGAGGAATTCATCGGCTACGGGTGGCGATTTGCTTTTTTTGCTGTGCTGGCGGTCAACGTCGTGTCTCTGTTCGCCCGCCTGCGCCTGCTCGGTACCGATTTCGGTGCGGATGACAGCATCACGCGCTCGAGCCCGTTTCTCGAAATGGTGTCGATGCAGTGGAGGCCGGTTTTGCTGGCGACCCTGACGCCGTTGGCCAGCTACGCCCTGTTCCATATGGTGACTGTTTTCCCGCTGGGGTATTCGATTCTGTATTCAGGCACGCCAATAGACGACATCCTGATGCTGCAGCTCATCGGTGGCGCACTGGCCATCGTCACCGTTGTGTTGTCTGGCGTTCTCGCGGATCGATTCAGTCGCCGCTGGTTAATGGCAGCCAGCACGGTGCTGATTTCCGCTTTGTGTCTGACCATTAACACACTGGAGAGCAACCCGGCCGTCTACATTCTGCTTGGCTTCACGCTACTTGGACTTGCCCAGGGGCAGTCCGGTGCCATCTCCGCCGTTCGCTTTCGTCGCCGCTACCGCTATTCCGCCAACGCTCTGTCGACCAATCTGTCGTGGATCGTCGGTGCCGCGTTCGCGCCGCTCGTGGGTTTGTATCTCACAGCGACGTTTGGTCTGTGGGCCGCATCGCTGTACCTGCTGTCCGGTGTTCTGGTAACCAGCGTCTGTCTGTACCTGCTGCGCGTTCGCGAAGCGGCGATTTCCGAGCTGAAGTCGCAGTAAATCGATTTGCCGTCGGGCAGGCACACCTTGCGGACAACAATGAAGCTGGTTTACGCAGCTTCGAGTTCATCCAGCAGCTGTGCACACCAGGTCTGTACCCGTTCAGCCGTGTATTCGGATTGCTCCATGTAGTCCAGAGCCAAACCGACAAACTGGTTGTCGACCAGTGCCTCCGAACTCTCGAATTCGTAATCGTAGATCGGCCAGTGTCCGATATCGGCGGTGGCGCCACAGTTCAGGAAGCGTTTGCGGAGGATGCCCATGGCATCCTGAAAGTTGTACGGGTAGTTAACCTGGTCCCCATCGCCAAAAAAGGCGACTTTGGTGCCTTCGAAATCGAGCCCCTCAAACTGCTTCAGCGCAAAAATCCAGTCTTCCTGAAGTTGACCGATGTCCCAGGTCGGGATGCCAACCAGCAGGACGTCGTAGCCGGTCAGCTCTGCAAGTTTCTTGGACTCCACGTCAAAGATTTCGTCGATGCGGTCCCCCAACGCGTTTTTGATCGCGACACCGACCTCTCGCGTATTCCCTGTGGTGCTGCCGATTACCATTCCCATCTTCACTGTTGTCATCTCCCTGTATGTTGAAACCGTCATCCCTGGTGTCGGGAACTTGAGAATGATAATCGTTTGCATATTGCTCGGGAAGCCTCGAAGCGAGCGGACGACGATCGTTGTTGCGAACGCGATTAGGTCTGAGATGGATTCCAGATATCAGAGACAAGTCACTGATTGCATTGCCCGAATTGTGTGCATTAATTAGCAGAATTTCGCTTGAAAACCTGCCACACTTGTCAAGTATTGAGGCGACAAAATGACTGTCCGGGGCACAGGGGAACGGAAAAGATGAGCAAGGAAGACCTTTTCGAGGTCGTGACCACTGGAGAGATTCTGGCGGGTTTTGACGCGGACGCTGTACGCGAACAGCTGGTCAGGGCGCTGCGCTTGAAACCGGAGGTGGCTGCAAACTTCTTCGAACGACCGCGTGTGCTGAAAAAAGACGTGTCGCGGGCCGATGCGGACAAGATCTGCGCACAGCTCGCCAAACTCGGCGTTGCAGCGACGGCCCAGGGTATGTCTGCTGCCGTCGCAAGCTCACCGCCGGCACCGATTTCGGAACCCGAACCGGAACCCGAACCGGCACCGATGAAAAAAACCGCGACCGTCGCATCGGAGCTGGAGATCGTCGACTACGAAAGCAGTCAACCGGCGAAAGACGACACAATCACGTGCCCGAACTGCCAGCATGTTCAGGCGAAGTCGGAACAGTGCGAAGCCTGCGGTATCTGGTTTCACAAGTTTGAAGCGCCGTCAGCCGCGTCCGAACGGCCGAGTATGACAGCGACGGTGACCGGGATGGCGTCGCCGGCCGCGCCGACGCAGGAAACCGCGGCCACTGACACGAACGCCGCTATTGAAGCCGTGGGTAACGGTGCTTTCAGCCCGGCGGCGATTGCTGTTGCGCTGGTGGCGGGTCTGATCGGGGCGTGGGTCTGGAAGATCGTCGCGGTGTCGCTGGAAGTTGAAATCGGCTTCGTCGCCTGGGGTATTGGCGGTGCGGTTGGCTTTGCTGCCGCGAGCATGGGATCGCGGGGTGTACAGGCGGGTATTCTCTGCGGCGTGATTGCCCTGGGTTCGATCGTCGCGGGCAAATACTGGGCATACAGCGCCCTTGTCGATACCTACATGACCGCATTTACCGAAACGGTAGAGGCGGAAGACGAGTTGTACGCTTACTACGAAGAAGATGTAGCAAACGCACAAGCTTATGTGAACGGCTCCGGCAGCGACGACTTCGTGCGTCGATTTATGGCCGAACGCGGCTTCTCGGAGCACTCGGACCCGTATGACATCAGCGCCGCTGAACTCGCGGACTTCCGGGAATACACCGAACCGTGGCTGCGAGAGACAGCGGCCAGCTCACCGGACTTCGAGGAGTGGAACAAGAAGTTTATGGGCGAGATCGGCGATCTCTCGCCGTG
>JBCCNM010000051.1:0-20844 GCA_039025835.1 Pseudomonadota bacterium
CTGCGCAATTGGCGCGCGTGGGCGGAACTCGGCGTTGGCGTGTTCGCATCGCCCGGCGAATACCACTGGAATGCGAAGATCGACTTTCCGGTGAGTCTCGGCGATTACGCGTTCAGTGCAACGCCCGATGAGCCCGTGATCGTGCACATGGAACGCTTCCTCGGCATGCCCAACAAGGGTCTGTCGAAAAAGCAGCAGTTCCAGGCCGGACGCGCCGAACTGCTGAACACGTCCTTCGACAGCATCGAACGCAATGTGCGCTCGCAGCTTGCCGACGCGCTGGGGCCGGGTGGCTTTGACCCCGCGAGGGATATTGCCGGCATCACTGTCAATCGCTGGTCGCACGGCTACTCGTGGAGCTACGATTTTCTCGGCGGCGATCCGTGGTACGACGACTGGAACGATCCGCGCTACCCACACGTCAAAGGCCGCCAGCCGTTTGGCAACATCGCCATCGCCAATGCGGATGCCGGCGCGGTCGCCTGGCTGCATGTGGCGGTAGAACAGGCGCACCGCGCCGTCTCTGAACTGGAATCGTAAGGAATACCGTATGAAGCCCGAATCGAAAGCGGACTGGCTGGCGCTGGCGGAATCGCTGTCCATCGAGGGCCGTGCGTTTATTGATGGCGATTATCGCGATGCCGAATCCGGCGCGAGCGTCGCATCGATCAGTCCTCGCGATGGCAGCGAGATTGTGCAGGTCGCCGTCTGTGATGAACACGACGCGGATCACGCCATCGGCGTGGCGCGCCGCGTTTTCGAGCGCGGCGACTGGTCGGCGATGCCACCGATGCAGCGCAAGACCGTGCTGGTGCGCTGGGCGGAGCTGATAGAGGCACACGCCGACGAACTCGCCGTGCTGGAAACACTCGATGTCGGCAAGCCGATCGCCGACACGACAGGTGTCGACGTGCCGTCGGCGGCGCGCACGATACGCTGGACGGGCGAGGCCATCGACAAGGTCTACGGTGAAATTTCGCCGACAGCCAACGACACCCTGGCGCTGATCCAGCGCCTGCCGCTCGGTGTCGTGGCTGCGATTGTGCCGTGGAACTTCCCGCTGTCGACGACGGCATGGAAACTGGCACCGGCACTCGCGACCGGCAATTCCATCATCGTCAAACCGGCGCTGAACACCTCACTGACCGCGCTGCGCATTGCAGCACTGGCGCAGGAGGCCGGTCTGCCCGAGGGCGTACTGCAGGTGCTGCCGGGCAGCGGCTCAAAACTCGGTAAGCATCTGTGCCTGCACGAACAGATCGATGGCGTCACCTTCACCGGGTCGACCGAGGTCGGCAAGCTGCTCATGCAGTACTCCGGCCAGTCCAACCTGAAGCGGATGTTTCTCGAGCTCGGCGGCAAGAGTCCGAACATCGTGTTTGCCGATGCGAACCTCGACAAGGCGGCGGAGGCGGCCGCACTCGCCGTGTACTACAACGGCGGTCAGACCTGCACAGCGGGCACGCGGCTGATCGTCGAAGCGTCGGTACGCGATGAATTCATTGCTGCGGTAATCGACAAGGCGGCGGGCTGGGCGCCGGGCGACCCGATGGACCCGACGACAAGCATGGGGCCAATGGTCGATCGCGGCCAGTTCGACACCGTGATGAGCTATGTGGGTGTGGGCCGCGACGAGGGCGCGCAACTGGTCGCCGGCGGAAACCAGGTGCTTGCTGACTCGGGTGGCTATTACATTGAGCCGACAATCTTTGGCGGCGTCGAAAACGGCATGCGGATTGCGCAGGAAGAGATTTTCGGGCCGGTCATGTCGGTGCTGACATTCAGCGATGCGAATGACGCGATTCGCATCGCCAACGACTCGATATACGGTCTGGCCGGTGCGGTCTGGAGTCGCGACATCAATACCGCGCACCAGGTGGCAGCCGCCGTGCGTGTCGGTACTATGGGTATCAACAACTATTTTGGTGGCGACATTACGGTGCCCTTTGGTGGCTTCAAGCAGAGCGGCAACGGACGGGATAAATCCATGCATGCCTTCGATGACTACACCGAGTTAAAGACCACCTGGATCGAATTCGAGCCGCTATGAACGACGACGACCGTCTGGGCATGAACACCGATATCTCGCGCCGCGACTTTTTGGGCGGTGCGAGCGTCGCGGTGGGCGCGAGTCTGCTGCCCGCGTCAGGCGTCGCGGCCGACGTCGGTGCCCAGGACATCGCCGGTTACTACCCGCCGGCCAAAACCGGTATGCGAGGTTCGCACGCAGGGTCCTTCGAGGTCGCCCACGGGCTGCGCGACGGCAAGGACTGGCCGACCGACGCGTCGGACGAGCACTACGATCTCGTGATCGTCGGCGCGGGCATCAGCGGTTTGTCCGCGGCCTTCCTGTTCCAGCAACAGACAGGCGGTCGGGTGCTGGTGCTCGACAATCATGACGATTTTGGTGGCCACGCCAAGCGCAATGAATTCATGCTCGGCGATGAGTTGAAGATCGGCTACGGCGGCACGATGCTGATCGAGGCGCCGAGTACCTACCCGACCGTGGCCAAAGACCTGCTGCGCGATATCGGCATTGATGTGACCCGATTTGAGACGGCGTTCCATCACGACCTGTATTCGTCGCTCGATATGGGATCCGGTGTCTTCTTTGACGCAGAGACCTTTGGAAGCGATCACGTCGAGACCGGTGATCTGTCAGACCCCGAGGTTGCGGCGCGCCTGCCGCTGCCGGAGCAGGCGCAAAAAGATATCCAGCGCCTGTACGCCAACGAGCGTCACTACCTCGGCGAGCAATCCAGAGACGCGATGATCGAATACCTCGAGTCCGTGTCGTACCGACAGTACCTCGAGGACAAGGCAAACATGCATCCGCAGGTCATCAAGGCGGTGCACGCGATCTGTCGCGGAGTCTGGGCCGTCGATATTGACGCGTTCCCGGCGCTGGAAGCGTGGAGCAACGAATACCCGGGCTTTGGCGACCTCGACCTGAAGCTCTACAACTACGCGGACTACAGCTACGAACCGTCGATTCACCATTTCCCGGACGGCAACGCGTCCATCGCGCGCATGCTGGTGCGCAAGCTGGTGCCGTGCAGTGCGCCCGGTTCGACGATGGACGACATCGTCACGGCACGATTCGATTACTCAACACTGGACCGCCCCGGCAACGCGACACGCATTCGACTGAACAGCACGGTGACGCGGCTGCGTCACCAGGGCGACGACCTGGCGGCCGACGTCGATGTGACCTTTGTGCGAGACGGCAAGGCGCATACGCTGACGGCCGGCAAGGTGGTGGTGGCCGGTTACAACGCGATGGTGCCCTACCTGTGCCCGGAGATGCCGGCCGAGCAGCGCGTGGCGCTCGGCACCGCACTGCGGGCTCCGCTGGTGTACACCAATGTGCTGCTGAGCAACTGGCGCGGGTTCCGCGATAAGGGCTTGCGACGCACTTACTGCCCGGGAAGTTTCTTCCACACCGTGATGCTGGATTTTCCGGTCAGCCTCGGTGACTACGCGTTCGGCACCTCGCCCGACGACCCGATGGTCATTCACATGAACCACGTGCCGGTCGTGCCGGGCAAGCCGTCGCGTGTGCAGTTCGCTGAAGGACGGCGCTCGTTGTACACGAAGCCGTTTGATGTGTTCGAACGCCATGTTCGCGACCAGCTCTCGCGCATGCTCGACGGCACGGATTTCAACGTAAAAACAGACATCGCCGGGATCACGGTTAACCGCTGGCCGCACGGGTATGCCTACGGCTACGATCCGGCGACCGATCGCGTCGCGTTTGAACCGTCGCGCTGGCCGGACTCGAGCAAACCATGGCTGCGCGCTCGCGAGCGCTTCGGCAACATCAGCCTCGCGTCGAGTGATTCGGCGTCCAACGCCATGAGTGAAGCGGCCATCGAGGAGGCGCAGCGCGCCCTCGACTCGCTGGACCGCTAGAGCGCGTCCTTGATCCTGTAGTACATCATGCCCAACGCAATCATCTGGTTGCCGAACCAGGTGCTGCCCGGAATACGGATGTGCCCGATATCGGCAAACAGATCGTAGCGCTCCAGGGTTCCGCCGATCGCATCCGCCATAACTTCGCCCATGGTGTGCGTCGCGCAGACGCCGTGTCCGGAATAGCCCTGGCAATAGAAGACATTGTCGGCGACCTTGCCGACCGTCGGCACACGATTTGGCACGATGCCGATCTTGCCGCCCCACTGGAAATCGATACGCACGTCTTTGAGCTGTGGGTAGATATTCAGCATGCGTGGCCGGATGTAGGCGACGATGTCTTTCGGATCGCGACCCGAGTAGTTGCAGGCGCCGCCGTACAGCAGGCGCTTGTCCGCGGACAGGCGGTAGTAGTCCACGACCTCATTGAGGTCGCAGACGGCGACGTCGTGTTTATTGATGGACTCTGCCACGTCGTCACCCAATGGTTCGGTACCGATAATGTAGGAGCCTGCCGGAAACACGAGGCCTGACAGTTTGCTGCGTTCGAGCTGACTGTAGGCGTTGCCGGCAATCAGCACCGCGTCGGCCTCGACGGATCCGTCAGCCGTGTTCACGATAGCTTTCTTGCCGTGCGAAATCCCGGTCACCGGCGACTGTTCGAAAAATCGCACGCCGAGTCCGGCAGCTGCTTTTGCTTCACCAATACACAGATTCAGCGGGTGAATGTGGCCATCGAAGTAATTGACGTACGCACCGTAAAACGCGTCGGTACCCAGTTTGTCCGCGGTCTGCTCGCGGTCCCATTTTTCGTAGCGATGCGCAAAACCCGCCGTGTCGAGCTCGTCGACTGCCTCCTCGATGTACTCCAGGTGCTTCGGCTTGACGGCGACCTCCGCGTAGCCGTCCTTAAGGTCGCAGTCGATGGCGTACTTTTCGACGCGTTCACGAATGATTTCATTGCCACGCCAGCGCAGTGCCCACAGCGATTCGGCGACGGAGTCGCCGTACTTCTTCGCCATTCGCGACATACCGCTGATGCCGTTGATAATCTGGCCACCGTTGCGTCCGGATGCACCCCAGCCGACACGATTGGCTTCGATGACCGCGACCGAGTAGCCCCGCTCGGCGAGCGTCAGGGCCGTGGCGGTGCCAGTAAAGCCACTGCCGATAATGCAGACGTCGGCGGTCTCCCGCTCCTCAAGGCTTGGGTAATGGGTGACTTCGTTGACGGTCGCGGCGTAGTAGGAGCCGGTGTGCTCCTGTTTCTGGTTTTCAGGCTTCATGTCTGTCCGTCGTGCGTCGTCAGGCGGCTGCCTGTTCGCCAAGAATTTCCTCGCGCCATTCGCTGACATTCATCTCGATGGCCGCAAAACCGGCGATCCAGACAAACGTGTCCCAGGCATAGATCCAGTGACCCAGCCATGTCCACCAGGCCGACAATGCAAACAGCACACCGTACAGAACGAGCTTGATGCGCGTGGCATTGTCGATCAGGCGTCCGCCGGTGATACCGCGGCCCTGCAGGCGAACCACGAGTTCGATCAGTGCGATGATGATTAACCACGTGACGATCTCGATCAGGTCGGACCAGGCAAGCTCCTTTTCCAGTTGCCAGCCGGCGAGCGTCGAGACGATCGGGTCCTTGATATCGCCGACCCAGTATAAGGCGGTCTCGCTGGTCAGAGTCGCGCAGGTGGTCGTCGTCACCTCGGTGTACTCGAGGTTGTAGACGAACGAGACCTCTCGATCGGCCAGGTCGCAAAGGCCGCTGACAGCCTCAACCGGACGTAACTCCGTGTAATCCATGACACCGTCGACAAAGGCGAAGACGGTGTGGGCAATCATCAGGTAGCTGATGATGCGGACGCCGTGCACAGTCCGCTCGACGGAGCGGGTCCAGTTTCGATCGTCGATCGAATAGGTTTCAAGTTCGAACATCGCGATCAGCAGCAGCCAGGCCAGGACCGCCAGAGTCACCGCGTACTGTTCTGCCAGGTCCGCAAAGGTTGATGCGTCTGTCAGCACGTGCAGGGCGCGGTTGGTGTCTTCGTAAATGTAGTAGACGAAATTGATGATCAGAAAGCTGTAGACAACCCACTTCAGGGTTTGCTGCAGCCGGTGGAGGTCCATCCCCGCCAGTTGTTTGGTCACCGCGTTCACACCGAAATGATACTGAGAGGCCGGTATCACTGGAATCCACGCCTACACGGCAGCATGCAGCGGAACCTCTCAGCTCACTCCGTCGCGTAGCTTGTAGTACAGAACACCCAGCGCAACCATGGGTTTGCGCAGCACGTAAGCGCCGGGAATTCGTTGTGACGGTACATTGGCGAACACGTCAAATTGCTCGAGCGTGCCCTGGATGGCGTCGGCCATGATACGGCTGACGAGGTGCGTTACGTTGACGCCGTGACCGGAGTAGCCCTGGCAATACAGGACATTGGGTGCCGTGCGTCCAAGGACCGGCACCCTGCTCATGGTGACACCGATCGTGCCGTCCCACGCGTAGTCGATGTTGAATCGCTCGAGGCCGGGATAGATGCGCAGCATTTTTTTCCGCAGCCTTACCTTGATGTACTCCGGATCGCTGCCGAAATAGTTGATGCGGCCACCAAACATCATGCGTTTGTCGGCGGTCAGACGAAAGTACTCCAGCACGAAGTTGGGATCGCAAACCGCGAGGTCGTTCGGGTTTATCTTCTGAACCACGTCGTCGGGCAGCGGTTCTGTCACGATCAGAAAGCTTTTCACGGGAAACAGGCTGCCGCGCAGCGGTTTTTCGACATCGTGGTAGGCATTGCCGGCGAGTACCACGAAGTCCGCGCTGACGGAGCCGGTGGCCGTGTGCACGGTGGGTCGATCACCGTGCTCAATGCGAACGACCGGCGACTGCTCATAAATTTCCACGCCCAGCGATTCTGCCGCTCGCGCTTCGCCGACGCAGAGCTTTAGCGGATGCAGATGGCCGTTGCACATGTTCAGCAAGCCACCAATGTAGGCGTCGGTGCCAATCAGTTCCTCGGTTTCCGATTTCGACAGCAAGCGTGTTTCCCAGGGGAAGTCCGCTTGCTGCATTCGCTCATAATCCCATTCAAGGTCACGAACGTGCTTCGGCTTGATGGCCACGTCGATGTAGCCACTTTTCAGGTCGCAGTCGATTCCGTATTTCTCGACACGTTCCCGGATGATCCGATGACCCTCCCAGCGCAAGTCACCGAACAGCTCTTCCCTGTCTCGACCGTGGTATTTCGCCATTGCTTGTTCACCGGCGATGCCACCGATCAACTGGCCACCGTTGCGGCCTGAGGCGCCCCAGCCGACCTTGCAAGCCTCGACGACGGCGACCCGGAAGCCGCGCTCGGCCAGGTGCAGGGCGGTGGAAATGCCGGAAAAGCCGGCACCGATCACGCACACGTCCGTGTTGCGATTGTCGTTGAGAACCGGGTAGTCGGTCTTGTCGCCGACGCTGGCGGCGTAATACGAACCGGTGTGCGGCTGTGGATTGAGCATAGTGGCGCGCGCCCTGGACGACGGACGCGTCACAGGCTATCAAAACCTTGTTCGCTTAGTCAGCTTTGTTGCTGCTGGCGTCGGTACTGGGCCGGCGTTCGGCCGACGTACTTGCGGAATGCCGCGTAGAAGGCGGAGTTTGAATTGAAGCCCACGGTAAACGCGACGTTGAGCACCGCGTTTTCCTGCGAACGGCCTTCGGCGAGCAACGCCTTGGCGTGCTCGACACGGAAGCGATTGAGGTAGTCGAAAAAGCTGACACCGAAGCCTGCGTTGATGACCTGCGACAGGTGATTGACCGAACAGCCGATGGTCTCGGCCAGTTTGGGCAAGGTCATGTCGGACTGCAGGTAGAGCTGTTCATCGAGCATGACGCGCTGCAACTGTCGCTTGTAGGCTTCGAGTTGTTCGACGCCCAAGCCGGACTTGGCGTATTTGTTGTTGGCGCCGCGGCGAGTTGTGGCGGCCACGCTGACAGGAGACTTGTCGGTCGCGACCTCGTAGTAGTCACAGATCCGCACCGCCGAGTCGCCTTCCATCGTGATGAACTCTGAGCCACGAATAAACTCGTCCTCGTGGCATTTCCGACCCTTCACGTGCGGACACATGCGGTACTGGAACGCGATAGTATTTTTACCCTCGAGGATATCGCCGATCAGTTCATAGCTGTGGCTGTGCGATTGAAAAAAGTCTTCGAGCGTCAGGATAAGTTCGTCGTGCTGGCGACGCTCATTATCGGGTACAGACAGGTAGACGCCGTCGTTGCTGAGATGGTCGGCCACGGCAACCGGGTCCTGGTGGTTCCAGGCTTCGAAGTAGCTTTCTACAAAGTCAGACGCGCGCATCCAAAGTCTCCCCCGAGATGGTTTTTGCCGCACAATCATCCTAACGCAGCGGGGCGAATTCGCTTAGACAAAAAGAGCAACAAAGATTAACAGGTATCATTTGAAACTTTATAAGCTATTGATTTTCAGGCTGAAATCGTGATCGAACTCACCGGAATGGTGCAGTCGCTACATATTGGTGCGGGTGACGGGCTCGACAAGCCTGTGGTGCTCGAGATGGAGGTTGCGCTCGACGGCATCGTGGGCGACCGGCACCGCGGCTATGAACGCACAGCCTGGGAGCACGGTGACAAACAACCGGGTGGCACGCGGCGACGCAACGAACGTCAGTGGTCTGCGGTGTCCGCCGAAGAGCTCGACGCGATCGGTTCTGCGCTGTCTCTGGCATCGCCGCCGAGTGCGGCAGATCTCGGCGCCAACCTGTGCCTTTCCGGTATCCCCGAGTTGTCGCGACTGCCGAAGGGCAGCCTGCTGACGTTTCCGTCCGGTGCTGTATTGCTGGTCGAGGAGTTCAACCCGCCGTGTCTCGATATGGGGCAGAGTATTGCGTCGAAATACCGTCGACACGACGGCAGCGCGCCCGAGGACACCGCCTTTTCCAAAGCAGCAAAGCTGACCCGTGGCGTCGTCGGTATTGTCGACGTTCCGGGCGTCATACGACCGGGCGACACAGTCCGCGTTGAGATTTACGCGACGCCAGGCTGGCTGGAGAGGACGGCATCATGATCCACGCGTATCCTGCGAATCACGCGACTGTCGAAAGCTGACATGGACATTTACGCCTGGACCATCGCAATCAGCATCGTCATTTACGTGGCGATAGGGAATTACGCGGGTCGAGGCATCAAGCGCATGGACGACTACTACGTCGCCGGGCGCCAGGCACCGACGCTGATTATCGTTGGCACACTCGTCGCGAGCCTGATGAGCTCCACCATTTTCCTGGGCGAAGTCGGTTTCGCCTACGAAGGGCAGGCCGGTCCTTACGTGTTGTTCCCGCAGACGGCCTGTGCGGGCTACGTCATCGGCGCCATCCTGTTTGGTCGCTACCTGCGGCGCAGCGAAACCAGCACCGTGGCCGAATTCTTCGGCCAGCGTTTCAACAGCAAACGGGTGCAGGCGCTGGCGGGCTACACGATCATCTTCGCGCTTGGCGGTTACCTGCTCGCCGTAACCCAGGGTGCTGCGATCCTGCTGTCGCAAATCACCGAGCTCGGCTACACGCAGGCGTTGATCGTGGCCTGGCTGAGCTACACGCTGTTCACGCTGTACTCGGGATCACGCGGCGTGATCCTGACGGACACGCTGATGTTTCTCGTGTTTGCGTTCGCGAGTTTTTTCGCCGTGGTTTATCTGGTCGACAATTTCGGCGGCGTGTCGGCGATTGTGACCGAGCTTGTGTCGCTGGAGGAGAAACCGGGCCTGATGTCCTGGCACGGTGTTATCGGTGAGAACACCTACTGGCCAACAGCGATGGACTATCTGATCTGGGGCATGATCATCGACATCAGTTGGTTGATGGTGTACGCGGTCAGTCCCTGGCAGTCCAGTCGTCACATGATGGCCAAGAACGAGCACGTCGTGCTGCGTGCGGCGATCATCGCCTGCGTCGTCGTCGCGCTTTTGCAGGTGCTGGTCTATAGCCTGGGCGCCATCATCAATGTCGCGAACCCGAACATCGAGCCGGTAGAGAGCGCGACGATCTGGGCGTCGCTAAACCTGCTGCCCGCCGCGCTCGGGGCGCTGATGCTGGCAGGAATCACCGCCGCAGCGCTGTCGTCGGCGTCGACCTTCCTGTCGCTGGTCGGTTTCAGCGCCAGTAACGACATCGGCATCCGGCACCGCACGGACGACGAGGGCGGCATCCGCTTCACGCGCATCGTCATGCTGGCCGTCGGTGTCATCGCGCTGGGTGCTGCGCTGGTCTTCCCGCCGGACATCTTCTGGCTGATGATCTTTATCGGCACCATTTTCGCGTCGTCCTGGGGGCCGGTGGCGATCATGAGCATCTGGAGCAAGCGCATTACAGAGGCCGGTGCCTTCTGGGGTATGACGGCGGGGCTGGCATTCAATGTTGTGCCCAAGGCCATCGAGTTCCTGGGCTTCATTTCGCTGCCTTCCTATCTCGAGCCGGCGTTGCTCGGCGCCGTGGCGAGCCTCGTCACGGTCCTTATCGTGTCACGACGCACGCAGGTCTCGGAGACCGAGGCGAGCTACCTCGAAAAACTGCACGTCACACCGGAGTCAGAGCGCGATGCGCACAAGACCGGCTGGACCCTGTGGGCGCCGGTGCTGCTGATCGCAAACGGCATCGTCATGCCGTTTTTGATCGTGAATTTTTATATTCGACCGTACCAGGCCGCGACCGGATTGCTTGCCCCCGATGGATCCATCAACTGGCTCACCGGTGAGGTCGCGCTCGCCTCCGGCTGGTTCCTGTTGTATGTCTCGCTCGGTGTGTTCGCGATTCGCGTTATTCGGCATTCCTACGCGGCGCCGGGCAACAAAAAACCGGCCGCCGTGGCTGCTGAGGCCTGACCCGGTCCGATGTTCCACATGATGAGTTGCTTCTCGCTGGCGGACGGCGTCAGCGTCGAGGAGCTTGAAGCGAGGCTGCAACGCTTTGTGCAGGCCTGCGAGTCGGAAGGGCTGATCAACGCTGCAAGCCCGCTGGGTGTGCGTCAGCAGCATCCGGTCATGGACACCGACCCTCGCCCGTTCAGCCACTGTTTCAGTCTGAGCTTTGCGGATCGGGCGCACTGCGACGTGGCGGTGAAACGTTTTTTCGCTGAGCGCTACGCCGAAAAGGACGCCCACGAGTCGCTGTTCGCGGCCATTCACGAACCGCAGTTTTACTGCTGGGAGGACTGACGGCCAGCAGCTGTCAGGACAGCGGCGGCGGCGTGGCGCGTGCCCGGTCCGGCGTCCAGAACGGTTTCTTCTGCACCCGGCAACGTTCCACGCGACTGTGCTTGCGCAGTTCCTTGTCGTAATAGATTTCCGCCCACAGATCGCCGTCGAGCGCCCGGGTCTCGATCATCGCCAGCGCGATATTGGCCTTGACGGCCGGTGACCACATGGCCGACGTCACGTAACCCACTTCATTGGTGCAGGCCTTGTTGCTGTAGATGTGCGCATCTTCGGCGGCGCGATTGCCGTCGATGTCGAGTTTGGTCAATGTGTACTTCGGACCGCGCCGCTTTTCTTCCAGCAGTGCTTCGCGGCCGCTGAAATGCGGCTTCTTGAAGTCCACCAGCCAGCCGAGACTGAGTTCGAAGGGTGTCTGGTCATGCTCAAAGTGAATGGTTTTCAATGCTTCGTTGAATTCCATCAACGGCATGATAAAGCCGGCCTCGAGGCGAGCCATGTTGGTTGCGGCCTCTCCGTAAGGCTGGATGCCGTAGTTGGCGCCGGCCTCGTACAGCGCGTCCCACATCGCCAATCCGGATTCGCGCGGGATCCACAGCTCGTAGCCAAGATCGCCGGTGAAGCCGGTGCGCGACACCATCAGCGGCTGCCCGTCGAATGTGAAATGCATGATGCCGAACGGTTTCAGTGTTTCGATCCCGTCGAGGCCCATGGTCTTAAGGGTGGCGTAGGAGGTCGGTCCCTGCAGCGACAGCGCCGCGAGCTCGTCGGTCACGTCGCGAATGGTCACGTCGCGAAAACCGTAGGCGCTTTTCTTCAGCCAGGCCTGGCATGGGCTGCCGCAGGTCAGCATGAAGCGATCCTCGGCGAGTCGGAAGATCGTGCCGTCGTCGATCATGCGACCTTCGTCAGTGCACCACAGGCAGTAAGACACGCGGTTGATGCCGATCTTTTTCACATCGCGCGTCACCATGCGGTTGAGCATCGCCTCGGCATCGGCGCCGGAGATCTCGTATTTCTGCATCGGACAGATGTCGTAGGTGCCGCACTGGTTGCGCACGCAGAAGTACTCGTACTCGGTGTCGTAGTAGTACTCGGCAAACTTGTAGCCGTTCCACGACGACCAGGCCTCGCGAATATTGAGCTCCTTTTGTCGCGGGTAGAAGGGCGACTTTCTCAGGCGCTCACCGGCAAATCGATCGGTGTCTGCAGTCATCGTTTACTCGTCGTAGAAGTCGTCTTCGGGCACCGTGTTCGGGCGCTTCAGGTCCATCAGGATTTCGCGCGCTGCGTTGGCGCCGCAGGCGGAGGATACGCCGCCGCCCGGATGCGTCGACGAGCCGCACATGTACATGTTTTTTACCGGCATGCGGTACTGGCCAAAACCCGGGAACGGGCGGTTGAAGAACAGCTGATCGATCGTCAGCTCGCCCTGGAAGATGTTGCCTTCGGTCAGTCCGACCTCGTTCTCGATCTCGTAGGGCGTACGGACTTCCATGTGCACGATCAGGTCTTTGAAGCCGGGCGCATAGCGTTCAATCTTGTCGATCACGGTCTGCCCGAACGCATCGCGTTTCTC
Source organism: Pseudomonadota bacterium (assembly GCA_039025835.1). Classification (GTDB taxonomy): domain Bacteria; phylum Pseudomonadota; class Gammaproteobacteria; order Steroidobacterales; family Woeseiaceae; genus UBA1847. The sequence continues at coordinate 12,718 of JBCCNM010000051.1, forward strand.
CGGCGTCCACTCACCGTCTGCGAGCTTCGGCGGGCAATACTGGATGAAGTTTGACATCCAGTGCTGGCCGGGCGGCGCCACGGTCGGATCCCAGACGGACGGAATGACCGATTCGATAAACGGATCTTCGGACCACCTGCCGCGCTTCCAGTCATCGTAGGCGCGTTCCATGGTTTCAATGGAGCCACAGAAACCCTGGCCACCACGATTCAGGTACGGATTGTCCGGCACGTGCGTAAATGTTGGCAGGCTGGACAGCGCGATATTGACCTTGCCGGATGAGCCGCGAATCTTGAAGTTCTTTGCGCGATCGTAAATGCCGTCCGGCAGATCGTTTTTATCCATGATCTGCGTGAACGTGCGTTTTGCGTCGAGGTTGGACACGACAATGTCCGCCGACAGTTCGTCGCCGTTGCCGAGCACAACGCCGGCCGCTTTACCGTCTTTGACGAGGATCTGCTGCACCGGCGCTTCGGTGCGAATCTCGCCGTTCATCGATTTCAGCGATGACGCCAGAGCGTTGGAGATGGCGCCCATGCCGCCACGTGCGAGACCCCAGGCACCGATGCTGCCATCGACGTCGCCCATCACGTGGTGCAACAGAATGTAGGCAGAGCCGGGTGAATACACGCCGAGCGCGGTGCCGATGACACCCGGACTGGCCATCGCGGCCTTGATCAGGTCGTTTTCGAAGTAGTCCTCGAGAAACTCGGCCGCACTCATGGTGAAGAAGCGAATGTACTCGTAGATCTCCTTTTCGCCCATGGCCCAGGTCTGCTTGGCCAGGAACAGGAATTCCATCAAATCGCGCGGTTTCAGCGACGATGGGTCCGGCGGCGTGCGCAACAGGGTTTTGCGAATGAGCTGCGAGTAGCGGTTCAGATCGGTGTTGAAACGCGCCATCGCGTCCGCGTCATGGCGCGAATGCCGCTGCAGTTCGAGGTATGCGGCTTCCTCGTCGTGGTACTGCAACAGGCGTTCGTCGCCGTCACCGAACGCGACCGTGCCCAGGTAGGGGACGAGGATCAGGCCGTGGCGGGTCAGGTCGAGGTCACGGTGGATCGCCTGGCGCATCATGCTGCAGACGTATGAGCAGCTCGAGTACCACCAGCCTTCGGTCATCTCACGCGACACCGCAGCGCCACCGATGTAGTCGTTTTTCTCCAGCACGACCACCTTGAGCCCGGCCTTGGCGAGGTAGGCGGCGTTGGTCAGGCCGTTGTGGCCGGCACCGATGATGATGGCGTCGTAGTGGCTCATGCCAGCACCGCCTTGGCCGCGTTGTGGCCGGCGATGCCGGTCACGTCTCCGCCCGGGTGACAACCCGCGCTGCACAGATACAGCTGCGGTACCGGCGTGGCGTACTGACCGGCTTCGTAGGTCGGCCGCATCATCAGCATCTGGTCCATCGCGAATTCCGTGTGATGCCAGTGGCCGCCGGTGACGCGGTAGTCGCGTTCAAGGTCTGCCGGTGACAGCAGCCTGGAGGCGAGGACATTTTCCCGGATGCCCGGACTGAATGTCTCAAGCACGTCGAGGCACTGGTCGGTAACGCGCTGTCGTGCCACGTCGTCCCAGCCGCCTTTCAGGCGATGTGGCAGATACATGACATGTGCCGACAGCACGTGCTTTCCGTCCGGCGCGAGGCTTGTGTCGTGCAGGGTAGGGACAACCACTTCCAGCACCGGGCGATCCGGCAACTCGCCGTACTTGGTCGGGTCGTAGCAGAACTCGATCTCGTCCATCGTGGCCGCGGTCAGCATGCGCTGGTCGGGGCGCTCGATGCCGGTGAAAGCCGGCAGGTGGTCGAGGGCGAGGTGCAGCTTGCCGACGAGGCCGTCACAGCGCAGTCGCGCGATTCGGTTGGTGAAACCGATATCGAGGTGTTCCACACCCACAAGCTCAACGAAGGTTCGTCGCGGATCCGTTGCCGAGATCACGCGCTCTGACTCGATCTTTTCGCCATTGGCCAGCACAACGCCTGTGGCTCGCTGTCCGGTCTCGTCGCCGTCGATGACCACGCGGTCCACGGCGGTGCCCAGTCGCATCTCCGCGCCAGCACCGGTCGCCGCCGCAATCAGGCCATCGATGAGTCCGCCGATGCCACCCTTCGGGATGACGTGCGTCTCGGTGTCGTTTTCGCTGAGGCGGTACAACAGCGCGAGCACGGAACTGTTCGGCGAGCGCGGCGCCATGCGGGAACCGATCAGGCCGTCCCAGCTCAACGTGGCCTTCATCAGGTCGCTGTCGAAATACTCGTCCATCAGGTCGCGCATTGGCAGCGAGGCGACACGAAAGAACTCCAGCATGTCGTCCTTGCCCAGTCGCTTCAGGTTCCAGCCGAGCTGCGCGAACGTCAGCATGTCACCGACACTACCCGGCGCAATCCGCGGCATGATCTTGTGCCAAAACGGGTCCAGAGAGTCGGCGAAGGTCCGCAGCGCTGCGCGGTAGTTGTCGAAGGCGCGCTGGTCGTCGTTACTGACGCCGTGCACGCCATCGCTGTCCAGATGCACATGCTCGCCGTCGGCGGCCAAACCGACCAGGCCCAGTTGTCCGCCAGCCTTTAACTGGCCGTCGATACCGAGGTCGCGCGCGACGCGTGCGGAGAAATGTCCGAGGGAGTGAGCCGGCGCTGCCCGGAAACCGGGATGGAACTCTCGACTGGCGGCCAGGCCGCCGGCGTTGTCCGCGGCCTCGAGGATAAGAACCTTTTGACCGGCTTTCGCAAGGTAGGCGGCACACACCAGGCCGTTGTGGCCGGCACCGATGATGATGGAGTCGTAACGCGCCACGAAAAAGCCTGACGAAGCAAACAGGAACGCAACGCTAGTGGTCGGGGCTGCTTTGAGCTTCCGCGCCTACACGCAAATAGTGGCGCGGTATTGCGAGGGCAGTACAATTTCGGCTCTCGACCTGAAACCGATCCGTATGCCAAGTCCCGTCGCCTCGCGCAGCACGTTTAATGAGGTCATTTCACTGATCAATGCGGGTCGCCTCGTGGAGGCGATCGAGCGCTGCCGCCAGTGCGTCGCGTCGAATGCAGAGGACGTCACGATGGTTGCGCTGCTGGGTGCGACGCTGTTGAAGACCGGCCAGCGCAAGGAGGCGGAGGCGCAGCTCCGGCAGGCGATTGCACTGGCGCCCACGTTCGCCAAGCCGCTTGAAGACCTCGGCTTTCTGCTGGTTGAGTCCGGACGCGCGTCGGAGGCGATCGAGATTCTCGAGCGGGCGACCCGCCTGGACCCGAAGTCTGAGCTGGCCTTCACGAGCCTCGGACGCGCCTATGCCGCAAACGGTCGTGGCGCGGATGCCGACAGGGCCTTTGAATCCGCCTTCGAGCTGAACCCTGAGCGCAAGCGGCTGGCGTTTGCCGCCGAGCACCAGAAACACGGGCGGCTCGACGAGGCCGAACGCGAGTATCGCGAGCTGTTGAATCGCAACCCGAGGCATGTCGACGCTCTGCGACTGCTCGCCAGCCTGCAGTTTGGCAAGCTCCGCTTCGACGACGCCGAACGGCTGCTGCGCCGGGCGATCGAGATTGCACCGGACTACACGCTGGCCCGGCTGGATCTTGGTCGTGCGCTGCATGAGCAGTACCGCTACGCCGAAGCGATCCGTCAATTTGACGATGTCATCGCCGCCGAACCGCAGCGACCGAAAGCGTATTACCTGAAAGCCGCATCGCTGGCGCCAATGGGCGAGACGAAAGAGGCCCTGGCTATGTATCGCAAGGCGCTGGAACTGCGGCCGTCGCACGTGGGCGCGTGGCTCGGTGCGGGCCACACGCTGAAAACGCTGGGTCACCAGGATGAGGCGGTGGAGGCGTACCGGGAGTGCATTCGCCTGCGACCGGACAACGGTGAGCCGTGGTGGAGCATGGCCAACCTGAAGACCTTCCGGTTTAACGACGACGACCACGTGGCGCTGCGTTCGGCACTCGATCGCAGCGAAGAGGTACAGGGTTCGTCGCGGGTGAATTTTCTGTTCGCGTTGGCAAAAGCCTGCGAGGACCGCGGTGACTTTGAAACCGCCTGGGGCTACTACCAGGAAGGCAACCGGCAACAGCGTGCCGCCGAACGCTACGACGCAGTGCAGACGGAGACGACCAACGACGACCTCATCGACGTGTTCGATCGACCGTTTCTCGAATCCCGCGCCGGGCAGGGCTGTGACGACCCATCACCGATCTTTATCGTCGGCCTGCCGCGATCGGGGTCAACCCTGCTCGAGCAGATCCTGGCAAGCCACAGCGAGGTCGAGGGCACGTCCGAGCTGCCGTACATCGGGCGGGTGGCGACGTCCTTGAACCACAATCCGGCCGAGGGCGTGAACTACCCCAGAGCCATGCAGGAACTGGGGCCAGAGCACCTGCAGGCGCTTGGGCGAACCTACCTGCAACGGGCCGGCGCGCATCGCATGACAGACCGGCCGCGCTTCATCGACAAGATGCCGAACAACTTTCCGTCGGCCGGATTCATCCACAGCATCCTGCCGAACGCCAAGATCATTGATGCGCGACGTTATCCGCTGGATGCGACTCTGAGCTGTTACCGACAGCTGTTCGCGAAAGGCCAGTCGTTTGTCTACGACCTGCAGGACATCGGCGACTATTTTCTCGAGTATCAGCGGATGATGGATCACTGGCACGAGGTAATGCCGGGCAAGGTGTTGACCGTGCAGTACGAGGAGGTTGTCACCGACCAGGAGGCGCAGGTCCGGCGATTGCTCGAATTCTGCGAGTTGCCGTGGGAAGACGCATGCATGGATTTCCACAAGACTCGCCGGGCTGTTCGCACGGCGAGCTCCGAGCAGGTGCGTCAACCGGTCTACACGTCGTCCGTGCACTACTGGCGCAACTACCAAGCGTGGCTGGACGAGCTGATCGACGTGCTGCAGCCGGTGCTGCCGCGTTACGCGCAGTACGAGTCGATCAACCGTTAGCCTTTCGGCAAATCGCGATACGGCCAGACCTCGAGGCCGTGGATGGCATTGCGCACGTCCATCGTCAGGTTGATCGACAGCGTGGTCTTAAGGCTGTCGAGGTCGTGCAGCGTGATCGTCGACGGCGATGAACCGGCGGCGATGAGGTTGTCGGACAACACACACAGGCCGCGGCCGAAGCCCTGGCGCGCCACCCGGCTGTCGTCGAAGTCCGTGTGCTGCAACCGCCCCGATTCGTACTTGGGTACGCCAAATACCCGCTCATCGCCCTCCCGAGGCACGTAACGCACGACGTCGGAGCGGGTGTCGTTAAACAACACGCCGGTCCGATGCGGCCGTGCATTGTGCGTACCCTGCGGCAGTGTCACGGCGAGCTGGATATGTTCGCCGTCGAAACTGAACAGTCCACCGCTGCGCAGTCCGCTGAAGTACAGTGCCTTGTTGGTGCAGAACACGTTATTGATGTGCAGCGTGTTCGACGGCGCCGGGCCCGCGTCGCCCTGCGGCGAGAACGGCGTGCCGCCAAGCTGCTCGCCCTGGCCGGTGATGTGCAGGCCCCAGCCAAAGCGATTGCGGTCGAGGTCGAACGCCAGCAGCGAGTCGAAGCCGGTCGACGTCAGATACAGGCGTCGCTTGTAGCGAAAGATCTCGTGGCAATGCTTCAGGTACGGTGATCGATACGAGGCGACCACGTTGAATTCCCGGTCGTATTCGAACAATTCATCGCTGGCCGCGATGAACACACGGTCACCGTCGAAGTCGATGCCGCGCAGCCCGCGATCCCAGCCGCGGCCCTGCCAGTCGATGTCCATCGTGTTCCAGTCGACCGCCTGCAGAACACGCTGTCCGTCGATGTCGATGAGGTAAACGCCGCCGTGGCTTTCGCCTTGCTCGCTGCCGCGAACGACGGATGTAGCAATCAGTGCAACCAAAGCCCGTGTTTCCTGTCCTATAGGGGAGAATAAGACCTTGAAACTATTGGATATTCCAAGAATCGCTGACTAGTATTACAGCCTCACCAAAAAAACCAATCCTTGATTATTGAAGGGGGACTTCGGATGTCAGGGAACGTCACATCAAGAACGTCGAACACCACGCAGATTTTTTCGCGCAACAAGCTGGGCATTGCCGTGTCCGCGGCGGTCGCCGGTTTACCGGCCGCGCACGCGCAGGAGCAGGAACTCGAACTCGAGGAAATCGTCGTCACCGCGACGAAGCGCGCCGTCAGTCTGCAGGACATTCCCGTCACCGTGACCGCCATCGGCGAGGAAGAAATCACCTTCCAGCGGATGCGCAACTTCTCCGACTACGTCGGCCAGATCCCGAGCCTCGCGCTGTCTGACCGGCAGCCAGGCGCCCAGTCCGTCATTATGCGCGGCTGCGCGGCGCAAGGCCTGTCGTTTGCCGACTCGGCGACGACCTCCATCTATCTCGACGAGCAGCCGATTACCTCTAGCGGCTTCAACCCGGACCCGCGCCTGATCGACGTCGCGCGTGTCGAGGCGCTCGCCGGACCGCAGGGCACGCTGTTCGGTGACGCGGCGCAATGCGGCACGCTGCGCATCATTACCAACAAGCCGGATTCCACACAGAGCTCGAGCTGGGTGGACCTGACGGCGATGAGCATTACCGACGGTGACAGTGGCTTTGACGTCAGCGCCATGACCAACATCCCGCTCATTGAAAACAAGGTCGCGCTGCGACTGGTCGGCTTTATCGCGGACGAGCCCGGCTGGGTAGACAATGTCTTGTCTGCAAGCCCGGGCGAGCAGCGGGACAACGCGGCATTCGCCGGTGAGGACGTCAATTCCTCGACCTGGTCGGGCGGCCGCGCGATGCTCAGGTTCAACCCGAACGATCAGTGGACCATCGATGTCGGCGCTATCTTCCAGAATTACGAGCTCGATGGATTCGGTGATGCCGACCTGAACCAGCAGAACTACGCGGACACCGGTGCGTTCCCGACCTTCGGGGAGCGGGACCAGGTCCGGTTCAACGATGAATTCTGGCAGGACGAGTGGTACCAGACATCGATCACGATCGAAGGCAACCTGGACTTCGGCAACATCATCTTCACCGGCTCCTACTTTGACCGCGACAGTGAATACCTGGCCGACAGCTCGGTGTACCTGAATTCGTTCCAGCAGATCGGCGACTACATTCGTTCGCTCGGCCCGTACTACGAGTCTCAGACAATCTACGACTTCGGCGGCGACCCTGACTCGACCAACTTCGACGTGCGCGACACGACGGTCACTTCACTGGAGCTGCGTTACTCCACGCCGGACGACACAGACAGCCGCTGGTCGGCCATCGTCGGTGGCTTCTACAGCCAGCGCGAAGTCTCCGAGGTGTTCATCGCCAACATCGACGGCTTGGCCAGCACGCCGGGCTTTTCGTACATTAACTATCTCGCTTACAGCTACTACGGTGTCGCACTAAGCTCAGGGTCCGAAAACTGGTTCTCTGGTTTCTACGACTCCGAGCTGACACAGTGGGCCGTGTTTGGTGAGGCCACGTTCGACCTGACCGAAAACCTGTCGATCACGGCGGGCGGTCGCTTCTATAACATCGAAAACGAGTACGTCAATCAGCGCGCGCAGCTCGTGCGAGACAGCGGCGGGATCCCGGATTGCACCGTCGACTACTGCCTCGGCCAGAGTGAACCCGGCGTGGCGGATGAAGACGGTTTCGTGCCGAAGATCAGCGCTGCCTACAGGTTTGGTGAGTCCGACAACCTCGTCTACGGCATCTACTCCGAAGGTTTCCGTCGCGGCGGTGCAAACTCTGCACGTCCGCAGTCGGTGTTCGGGCCGCCGGGGCGTTTCCCGGCGCCGGCAGGCACCCTCAGTGAGTACGAATCGGACACGGTGCAAAACTACGAACTCGGCTTCAAGCTGCAGTCGTCGGACAACCGCCTCCGCTTCAACACGGCGATCTACATGCTGACTTGGGACGATATCCAGATCCAGGCGACCGACCCGACCGGCACGACGCCATTCCCGGGCGTGGTGAATTTCCCCGAAGCGGAGATCAACGGTTTCGAAGCGTGGCTGAGCTGGTTGCCGTCGGACTACCTGAGTGTTGAGGCGACCATTGGCATCAACGACGGCGAGTTGTCGGAGGACGGCGTTCTTTTCGAAGGCACTGTCGGTGAGTTGCCGATTTCACAGGGTGTGGCCC
>JBCCNM010000052.1:0-20430 GCA_039025835.1 Pseudomonadota bacterium
ATGCCATTCTGGCCGCCGCGATTGACGATATCGCCGAGCATCGGGATCAGGCTCTCGCCACCTTCCAGTGAGAATCGCTTCTGTCCGACGTAGCGCGTGTGCAGGTAGCGCTCCATGCCCTCTGCGCGGGTCAGATGCTCAAGGATCGAGTGACGTTCGGCAGCCGGCAGCGCAGGACCCGCGATCGCGCGTTCAAATTCTCGGCGCAGCCACAGGCGCTCCCTGGAGCGAGACACGTGGGCCACTTCCATCGTGACCTTGCCGCAGTAGACGCTCTTCAGCAGTCCGAGTATCTCGCGGAGCTTCATGCGCTTGTTGCCGGTTCCGGCGAAGCCGCCGGTGTAGAACTCCGAATCCATATCGGCTTCGTTAAGGCCGAGGTAGTCGAGTTTCAGAACGCCCGGGATGGGTCTCTCCATCAGGCCCAGCGGGTCGATATCGGCGATCTGATGCCCGCGGAGGCTGTAGACCTGGATCAGACGGGAGACGGCGGCCTGCTTTTGGGTCGCGGAGGAGCCGCCTTTGCCCGGTCGCAGCGTGACCGCCCGGTCGTTGGCGTCGGCTGAATTCTTCAGCCGCTGGCGAATGGGCGTGTGAGCGACCTCGCTGTCCGAATCGCCAAGCGACTTGAAGTAGTCTCGCCAGGCGTCCGGCACGGAGTCCGGCTTGTCGAGATACTGTTCGTAGAGCGCTTCAACAGCGGTGGAATTGCCGCCAAACAGCGGCGAGGAGGCGTACAGCTCCTTGAGAGTCCTGCTCATTGAATGACCGTTAGGCCCAGAGGCCTTTTTGAGTGCCCGATGTTCGCGAAAACGGCCGGTAGTTTAGCCTAAGCCCATGCGGTTGGGAACGAGTTTTACGGTCCGTAAAGATCCATGATGTGAACGAGTTCGTAGCAGACCAGACACAGGTAGCTGACGAACATCAGCGTCAGGAATTGGCCGGTGCGAATACGCTTCATGAACATCGCCTTGGCGAGAAACACCAGCGCGAAAATGCCGATCGCGGTCATGAACATTTTGCTGGCGGTGAACGCCAGAGTGCCGTGCCCCATCACGTTCGCCATGACCGGATTGGCCTCAATCATGCCCTTCTCGATCAGCTTTAATGTCAGAAAGGCGTCGGTCGCACTGAGGATCATGGTGCCGACAGCCATGATGCGCAGCCACGGATGGTGCCAGTCGACGAAAACCGCCTCGCCGTCGTCGTCGCGGCGCAGATCTCTGCGGCGGCTGTACAGGAAACCGTACAACACCGTTCGCCAGGTGAACCGGCGCCGGTCCCGCGGCAGGCGTTTGGTGACTGTCGTATCCCCTGACTCCATTCCTTTGCAGTTCCCGGTCCCGTTCAGATCAGCGCCGAGATTATGAAAAGCCTGAAACCAAGTCTATCCGCGGACATTACACATAAGCATTTCAATTGCTTAGAGAATTAGCTTCAGATTATGTTTAATAACATCGCGATACGGACGTCGCACAACGTGCTGCGGCTGACACGAGCTGTGACGACCCTTTGCCTGTCTGGAGCAGGGTCAATCGGTCGTCGCTGGCACCCGGCCGGCAGTGCCGCCATAATCGGGGGCGAAACGCTAACGGGGGGCGCATGAAAGGTTACACGGGCGTAAACGCCGACGGCCAGGCGATCTACTGGCAGGACAACAAACGCTGGCTCTGGATGCTCAGCGTGCTTTTTCCACTGCAGCCGTTTATCGGTATCGGACTGCATGCCTCCACCGGTGTCGAAGCCTGGTTGTTCCTGCCGCTGCTGCTGAACTACGTGCTGGCGCCAATTGCGGATTACGCGCTTGGCGCAGACGGAAACAACCCGCCCGAAGACATCGTCCCGCAGCTCGACCAGGACCGATACTACCGCTACCTGACCTACGCCATCGTGCCACTGCATTTCGTGACCCTCATTGGCGTCGCGGCCTACGCCGGCACCCAGGATCTGTCCCTGGTCGGCATCTTCGGACTTGCCATGATGGCCGGATTGACGGCCGGACTTGCGATCAACACGGCGCATGAAATGGGCCACAAGAACACCAAAATCGAGCGCACGCTCGCCAAGATCGCGCTCGCCGTGCCGGCTTACGGTCACTTTTCGATCGACCACAATCGCGGGCATCACCGCGATGTGTCGACCCCTGCGGATCCATCCAGCGCACGCATGGGTGAGTCGTTTTACCGTTTCGTTGTCCGAGAATTGCCCAACGTGATCGGCCGCGCCTGGGGTATCGAGAAGGAACGCCTGAATAATCGCGGTAAGTCCGAGTGGCACCCGGACAATCAGATACTGCAAAGCCACGCGATCTCGCTGGCGATCGTCATCGGGCTCGTGATCGCATTCGGCTGGATCATGCTGCCGTTCATGCTGGTGCACAATACCGTGGCCTGGCTGCAACTCAGCAGCGCAAATTACATCGAGCACTACGGCCTGCTGCGCAACACGAACGAAAACGGCCGAGTCGAGCGCTGCGCGCCGCATCACTCCTGGAACTGCAACCGCCTGTTCAGCAACCTGGCACTGTTTCACCTCGAGCGGCACTCGGATCACCATTCTTTTCCGCTGCGTCGCTACCAGTCGCTGCGCCACTACGATGACGTCCCGCAGCTGCCCACCGGTTACTTCGGCTGCTACGTTCTCGCCTACATTCCACCGCTGTGGTTTCACGTGATGGACAAGCGACTGCTGGCGCTGCCCCACGTGAACGGTGACCTCAGCAAGACCAACCTCGATCCGGCGGCGAAAGAGCGGCTGCTGCAACGCTACGGTGACGTTGCCGCCCAGCCAAGCTAGCTTTACATAAGCTGGTAAGACCCCGTTTTCTCCCGGGTTTTTAGCCTGTGACCGGGCGCACAGACCTGCCTGTGATGCTCGTCTAGCCTTTTATGTCCACTTTCTCCACACGGACGAACAGACATGAAAGCTTTGCTGAAAGCCGGTCTCATTGGACTGGTTCTCGCCGCCTGCAGCGCGGCACACGCTGACCGGGATTTCGGTATCGGCCTGAAGGCCGGCACGCTTGGCGCAGGCATTGAAGGTACCTGGCGCCCGCTGCCCTACCTCGATGTCCGTTTGGGCACGAATTTCTACGAGTACGACGATTCCGGTGATCAGGCCGGCGTTAACTACAACGCCACACTGGATCTGGACACGGTTTACGGCACGGCAAATCTTCGATTCCCCTTAAGCCCGTTCCGCGTTACCGCCGGATTGTTTTCCAACGGCAATGAACTGAATCTCGTCAGCGACGAGACCAGCGGTACGATCGAGATCGGCGGAACCAACTACAACCTGTCCGACGTCGGCACGGTTTCCAGCACGTCGACCTTCGGCAGCACGTCGCCGTATCTTGGCTTTGGCTACGACTTCACGGTACTCGACCGTGTCGGCCTGATTTTCGATGTGGGTGTGCTGTGGCAGGGCGATCCGGAAGTCTCGGTCACCGCGGACGGTCCGATCGCGACACAGCAGGCATTTCTCGATTCGCTGGAGGCCGAACGCCAGGAACTCGAAGATGAAATCAGTGATTTCAAGGCCTGGCCTGTCGTCTCACTGGGCTTCGTCGTCAACTTCTGATCCAGACCAGACCTGGGGGCGTTCGACGCCCTCAGGCCTGCTTCAGTTGTGGCTGTCTGCGTACCAGCACCAGCGCCAGCAACGTCAACACCAGCAGCGGCACCGGCACCCACATCAGGGTCAGCCAGCCAAAGTAATGCATCAGTCCGCCGGCCAGCATCGAGGTCGTCGCCGACGTCCCGAACACCAGAAACTCATTCACAGCCTGTGCACGAAAGCGCTCGTCGGCTGTGTAGGTATAGGTCAGCATCGTCGTGCCGCCGACGTACAGGAAATTCCAGCCGACACCCAGCATGACCAGCGCCCACCAGTAATGCAGAAAGGATTGGCCCTGCAGGCCAATCAGCGACGTCGCCAGCAGCAGCAAGGCGCCGGCGCCCATCAGACGTGACACCCCCAGACGCTCGATCAGGAAACCGGACAGCAACGACGGCAGATACATCGCCAGCACGTGGGCCCGAATAACCGACGCGGTTTCCTCGATGGAATAGCCGTCGTTGATATGCATGCTCAGCGGCGTCGCCGTCATGATCAGTGTCATGACTCCGTAGCCAGCCGTGCCGCCGAGAACCGCCGTGAGAAACACGGGCTGGCGCGCCAGTTCGCCGAGCGATCGGCCCTCGCCCCTTTCGGCAAACGCCTCGACACCGGCTGACGGCTTCAGGCGCGACAACAACAGAGCCTGCAGCGCATACGCGGCCGCAAGTGCCAGCATCGTACCGCCAAACGGTACGCCGTCCAGCCAATCCTGACCGCGCGTGGCCAGCTCTGGCCCGACCAGCGCGCCGCCGATAGAACCCAGCAACACCAGCGAAATTGCCCGCGCCACATAGCGCGACTCCACGCTCTCCGAAGCCGCGTATCGATACTGCTGGGTGAAGGCCATGTTGACACCGAACAGCACCAGGCTTGCCGTAAACAGGCTGAAGCTTTGCTGCCGCAGCGCCTGCATCGCAACCAGGACGGCCACTACAGCTGTCAGGGATGACAGAGCAAATCCCTTGGGACGACCGATCCTCTGCATCAGCATCGACGCCGGAACGGTCGAGAGCGCGACTGCAACCACCATCGCCGTCACCGGCAGTGTGGCGAGTGCGGTCGTGCTTGCGAGCTGCGCGCCGATAATGCCGCCGAGTGTCACCATAACGATGGACCCGGTGGCAGAAATCAATTGGCTGGCAACCAGCAGAGAGAGGTTAAAGCGCTGCATGAATCGCCTGAAGTCTACGGGGTTGCGGAGCCAGGCTCTATAATCGTCGCCATGCACATCGACCTGCACAGCCATTCCACCGCCTCGGACGGCACCTTGTCGCCGGCCGATCTCGTCCGGTTTGCGGTCGAGCACGGTGTCTCCACGCTCGCGATCACCGACCATGACACGCTGGCTGCCTACGATCAGCTGCCGGTCGAACTCCCGTTGACACTGATTTGCGGCGTCGAATTCTCCTGTCTGTGGCAGGGTAGCACAGTCCATATCGTTGGCCTTGATGTCGACAGGGATCATGCATTACTGACTGCGCTGGTTGCCGACCAGCAGGCGGCACGACTGGCACGCGCGAGAGAAATCGAAGACCGCCTTTGTCGTCTGAAGCTGGCCGAGGATTTCGACGATGTGTTCAGCCGACAGAGTGGCGTGCCCGGGCGGCCGGATTTTGCACGTGCGCTGGTGGCAAGAGGCGTGGTTGCAGACATGAAAACCGCGTTTCGCAAATACCTTGGCACCGGCAAGCGTGGCGATGTGAAGGCCCTGTGGCCGGCCATCAACACTGTGGTCGAGACCATTCGCGCATCCGGCGGCGTGGCCGTGCTCGCCCACCCGTCGAAGTACCGGCTGACACGCACAAAGCTGATCTCACTGATCAAGACCTTCGTCGACGCAGGGGGTGAATCGCTGGAAGTGGTCTGTGGCCAGCAGGATCCGGCAACGACGCGGCAGCTCGCCGACCTGTGCCACGACTTTGGCCTGCTTGCATCCTGCGGCTCGGATTTTCACAGCGAAGCGAACGCATGGTCTCGACCCGGGCGCTTCCCGGAGCTGCCAAAACGACTGACGCCGGTGTGGAGCCGATGGACCGACTCGTCGTAAACCGGCGCATATCGATTCCTCTGGCGGAAATAGCGCTGAATCCCATGCGCGCGCAGGGTGCCGGCGGACAAAACGTCAACAAGGTGTCGTCCGCGATTCATCTGCAGTTCGATGCAAAAACCAGCCCTTCTTTGCCTGACGGTGTTCGACAACGCCTGCTGGAAAGCCGCGACTCACGTATCGGTGTCGAAGGGATCATCACGATCAAAGCACAGCAGCACCGCAGCCAGCCACGCAATCGTGAGGATGCGCTACGGCGGCTCAAGGACCTGATCAACAGCGCCTGCGTTGTGCCAAAAACCCGCAAGAAGACGCGGCCATCAGCGGCAGCCATTCGTGAGCGGCTTAAAAACAAGCGCCGACAATCCGAACGCAAGGCCGCGCGGCGTCGGCCGCCCTCCGACTAGGCCAGCCACGCCCATAAGAGCAGCAGCATTGCGACTACCGCAATCGCGAGGGCGACGACTGCACCGCGCAACACCGGATGCCTTGAGGGCGTTGCCGTAACGGGATCGATGATCACCGCCTGGCCGATCCGGTAACCGCGGCCGGTGGCATTACGGATGTAGCTCGGGTCATCGAACAAAGCGCTGAGCTCATGCATACAACGGTTTAGCGGCACGTTGCCAATCGCGGGGTTTTCCCAGATTCGCTCAATCAACTCAGACCGCGAGACAAACCGTCCCTCGCTGGATGCGAGAATCATCAGCACGTGCAGGGCATTCCGACTGGGGTGTTCAATCCGTCCCTGTCGCGACATCGTGCCGAGTCGCGGCTGGACGAACCAGTCGCCGATACGGAAGCCGTCGTTAAGTTGTCCTGCGTCGATCATGGCCTGTGGTCAGTGCGCGAAGGCGCGGGATGGTAGCAAAGTAGCGACACTTGTCAGCCAGCGGGCGAAAACGGGGTCTGGGTCACTAATCTGTCGATAGCATCGACGTATACTCCAAACGTGTCGAAATTTTTTTATTTTATCGACATATATTCGGAACATGGCGATAAGATCGACACGTTCAGTCGACATGTCGAAATCTCAGGGGTTTATCGACATAGACGGCCCAGGTGTCGATCGTATCGACATGAGCATCAAACGTGTCGATTTTTGAAGCACTTTTCGACACGAATAGGGAATCTGTCGATAGAATCGACACAACGGTAAGACATGTCGAGAAAATTGCTTTTTTTCGACCTATCAATCAGAGGGGAGCCAGACCATGGTCGATTTCGACCCGAACCGCCCGCACAACACCCTGCCGGTGTTGCCACCGCAAAATGCGGTCGTTGAAACCCGGCGCGTCCTTAAACAGTGCATTGACGCGCGAGTGTCACTGGCCGAACTCAAGCAGGCCGCCGAACTGATCCCGAATTCTGCCGTGCTGGTCAATGCACTGCCGCTGCTCGAGGCAAGAGCCAGCTCCGAAATCGAGAACATCGTGACCACCACAGACAAGTTGTTCGAATTCGCGGACATCGCCGAAGACAAGGCCGATGCGGCCACCAAGGAAGCACTGCGATACCGGACCGCCCTGTACGAGGGCAGCAAGATGGCGCGCCGCGGAATGCTGACAACCGACATGGCGATCCAGATCTGCAGCACCGTCAAAGGCATGGAACTCGATCTGCGCCACGAGGACGGTACGACGCTGAAAAATCGCATGACCGGCAAAGTGATCTACACGCCGCCGGTCGGACAAAAAGACATCCAGGCTCTGCTCGATAACTGGGCCGAGTTCATGCGCGACTATGACGACTTCGATCCACTGATTCGCATGGCCATCCAGCACTATCAGTTTGAGGCTATTCACCCCTTTGCCGACGGTAACGGTCGCACAGGTCGCATTCTGAATATCCTGTTCCTCGTTCAGCTCGGCCTGCTCGATTCGCCGATCCTGTATTTGAGTCGCTATATCATCCAGAACAAGGCCGCGTACTACCGACAACTGCAAAAGGTGACCGAGGACCAGGACTGGGAAACCTGGATTTTGTTCATGCTGAAAGGCGTTGAGGAAACCTGTCTGTGGACCACCGACAAGATCAAGGCGATTCGTGAACTCATGGAGCACACCGCCGAGTTTGTGCAATACCGGCTACCCAAGATCTATTCGTGGGAGCTGGTGGAACTGCTGTTCAAGCAACCCTACTGCCGAATCAGCAACCTGGTTGATAACAACATCGCCAAGCGACAAACGGCGTCTGTGTACCTGAAGCAGTTGTGCGAAGTGGGCGTGCTGCGCGAGATCAAATCCGGGCGCGAGAATATTTTTGTGCACCCTAAATACATCGAGCTACTAACCGGCGAGGAGAATGTCTGGGTATATTACGCAGGCGTTGAGACAGACAGCGCGGAGTACTCCTACTAGTTCGACGTCGGGGATCACCGTTTGAAAATTTCGCCGGGTGTTGTGTTCCAGCTTTTCAAGTACGCCGTCTACGGACTGCTGACTCTGAATATCGTCCTGTTCTTCGTCGAGGACCACACAGCGTCCATGGTGAAGTACACCGAAGGCCTGACCCCTGCCCTGATCCTCGAGGGCTACGCAGCCAGTATCGATACCGCTGCCTGGGTCATCCTGTTGTTGCTGTTCGAGTTGGAGACCTTCATTCTCGACGATCATCAGCAGAGCCCGTTCGTTAACCGCCTGATTTTCGCCGTCAAGAGCTTTGCGTTTGCGTTCATTGCGTTCGCGTTTTTCGGCTATCTGCAAACCACCCTGTCAGCTTACCGTCTATATGACGCGCCGGAAGTCACCCGTCTGTGCGATGTCGCAGACCGCGGTCAACTCTACGCGATCGATGAAAGCGAATACGAAGCGATCACGGCGGACAACTGTGCAAGCTTCTCAAGCGAGTCTCGCTTTGAGCGCTTCGAGGATTCTGATGCCCTCGTTGATCGCGCCGGCGCCGTGCATATCCAGCGCCTCGCGTGGACCGACCTGATAAACGCCGGCGTCTGGATCTTGATCGTCATCCTGCTGGAAATCGACGTGTTGCTGCAGGAACGTCGACGCTTTGAGGGTGCTGCCTACCGGACCAGCATGGCACTCAAGGGCGTCTTCTACCCGACCCTGTTCATCGCTGCGGTTTACTGGGGTGTCAAAGGCGACTTCGTGGATTTCTGGGATGCGTTCCTGTGGCTCGTCGCGTTCCTGTTCATTGAGAACAACATCCGCGAGTGGCGCGACGAAAGTCACGCCGAAAACGCTGCTACCTAGTCGATACCCAGCGTTTTGTGCGTCTGCAGGCTCAGTCGCCACTGCGGGTGGTCGAGACAATACTGCACCGAGAGCCGCGTATTCTCCGCCGCGTCGGCGTTTTCCAGCGGCTGAATCAGGAAATGCCGAAAAGCCAGATTCACGAAACGCTCGGGCTGCGCCTCGGGTTCCGGCTGCGGGTAAACGAGCTTCAGTTCGTCGCCGCTGGTCTGCATCAGCGGTGCGTTGGCTTTCGGACTGATGCAAAGCCAGTCGATGCCTTCGGGTGCCGCAACGGTGCCGTTGGACTCCACGCCAACTTCGAAACTGCGCGCATGCAAGGCGTCGATCAGGGCACGGTCGAGCTGCAGTAACGGCTCGCCACCGGTACAAACCACGTACGGAGGGGCGTCGCCTGGCCATAACGCACGGACAGCATCAGCCAGATCGCCGGCCGTGGGAAACCTGCCGCCGCCCGGGCCGTCCGTCCCGCGGAAGTCGGTATCGCAAAACGTGCACACCGCAGAGGCACGGTCGCGCTCGAGCCCCGACCACAGGTTGCAACCGGCAAATCGGAGAAAGACGGCCGGTCGGCCCGCCTGTACGCCCTCACCCTGCAGCGTGTAATACATTTCCTTGACGGCGTAGGTCATCGAAAACGCTCGACCAGCGGATCGGCAATCCCCGCCTCGGCAAAACCCTTGGCGCGCAAAATGCACGCGGGGCACACGCCGCACGGCGGCTGCGCGCCGTTATAACAGGTGTGCGTGAACGCCATCGCCTCCAGTGCGCCCACGTCGCGGGCCAGCTCAACCGTCTCCGCTTTGGACAGGTGCATTAACGGCGTGTGCAGCGTGACCTCGTATTCCATACCGAGTCTCAGTGCCTGTTGCAGCGCCGCCAGCGTGTCTTCCCGGCAATCGGGATAGCCGCTGTAGTCGGTCTGGGCGACCCCGGTCACCAGGTTGCCGCACCCCTGCTGGTAGGCGAGCGCCGCCGCAAAACTCAGGAACACCAGGTTGCGGCCAGGCACGAAGGTATTCGGCAGTCCGGTTTCGCTGTCGTCGTCAGACCTGACATCCAGGTCATCGGTCAACGCATTGCCACCGAGTGCGGCGAAGGTGTCGATGGGCAGCACCGTGTGAGGTACACCCGCCATTGACGCGACTTGCGCCGCCGACACCAGTTCGATGCGATGCCGCTGACCGTAGTCAAATGTCACGCTCGACACCCCGGATGGGCCGAAATGCTGCATCGCCCAGTACAGGCAGGTCGTGGAATCCTGTCCGCCCGACAGCACGACGAGCGCTTTACCGTTATCGATCGCCTTCATGATTTAAACAGGGCTTCGGCGTCGCTGAGTGCATCATCAGATGAGGAATCGGTCACCGCCGGACCGCCGAACAACGCGTCGAGCTGAGCGCTGGCCGCATCGGCTGCCTGTTTTCCCGCAGCGTCGAAAACGCCGGCGGACGGAACAAACCAGTCGCAAAAATTGGCAGTCGCCTTATCGCGGACGTACTCTGCATCGTCTTCCCGGCACTGATCGCTCACCGTCGGATCGTACGCACGGCACATGTGGCAGACATGCAGAGAGATCGAGCACGACGGACAGGTATCGCGTCGCGACAAAGGCAGGCTGAGAGCAGCGAGGCTCTCTCCGCAGCGGTAGCAAAGAAGGGTGTCTGTCATCGAGCGCCCATGATAGCAGCAGAACCCCGGGGTCCCGACCACCGCGGTCGATTATCATTGCTGCTGTGGCCAGTAACAGCCTCGAAAAATCTACGTATAATCGACGCATTCTCTGAAGGCCTCACCCATAGTGAACCAGATCCCTGTGACCAACCGGCTGACCCCGGCGGCCGGCGACGCTGTGTTAAACAGCGACCTGATCCGCGACCGCTTTGGCAGCTACCACGTCGACGTTTTGCGTCGCGACGCAGACACGCGTGTCTCTGCTTTATCGAGTGACGATGCCGGGCAGCGGATTTGTCGGACATTTGCGATCACACGATTCCTTACGGGACGTGAACAGGTGGATAGCAGTGTGCTGCAGCAGATCGACGAAGGCGGCTCCATTGGCGCTACATTGCGACGGGCGGGCATCGAGGTGGACAAGCAAACACTGGATATTCGCGACGTGCCGATCTCGCAGGCAACGCATGCGGCCCTGCAACCCATGCGGCTCGACGCTCCGGTGACGTTGGCGTTGCACATCTACACCCTGGGTATTCGTCGCGATACGGACGCGATGCCGTTTGCCATAATCGCCGAGCTGCATCATCCGGATTTCCTCTCCAGCGCACAGCTGTCGGCGTTGTTTTTGCTCAGTGCCGAACAGTCTGGCCTGTCCGCTGAGATTAATGCCTTGAGAAAGGATGTTTTCCAAATCGGAACATAGGCTTAGCATTTGTTGAGACCCGCCTGAGCGACTAGAATTAAGGCTCAACTGAATCCACGCAGAGCTGCCATGAAATCAAGTCTTGTCGTTGCACTGATCGCCCTTTTCGCCTGTCTGCCGTCGCATGCCCAGGAAAACATCGACGCTGCAGACGTCTGGACCGCCGTGGAGGCACAATGGAACGCCGAGGAGTCCGGCGACCGCCGCTGGGCAGACCGCATGCTGGCCGATAACTTCACCGGCTGGAACAACACATCGCCGGCCCCGCGGAGCAAGGATTCCACAAAGATGTGGGATCGCTTCAACAAGACGCAGGGCAAGAACGTCATTCATGAGCTGTATCCGTTGTCGATCGTCGTCGACGGCGATATCGCCGTCGCCCACTATCTCTACTCGGCCGCATACGAGAGCAAAGACGGCGAGGTTGAGATCAACAGCGGGCGGTTCACCGACGTTCTGGTCCGCACCGAGGACGGCTGGAATTTTATCGCCTGGCACGGCGGCGACGATAAATAAGTCCAGCGGTTAAGGCTGCGTTCAGTTTCGCGGAGGTAGTCTCTGCCTTACGGTCGGCGATCTGCGTCGACGCGATACAGGTAATTGCTATGCTCGCAAGGATGTCATTGACGCTGGTTGTCGCCAGCGTGCTCACCGCACCAGCAACCGCGCAGGTCCCCGTTGACGAAAACGGTGAGCCCATCGGCAGCGTGTATTCGAGCGAAGGCAACGGAAACGCGGACATTGCTACCCAGGACGACAGCCTGCTGTCGGTCAGCGAATTGTCCGACCTGGTTGCTCCGGTCGCACTGTACCCCGATGATTTGCTGGCGATCGTGTTGCCGGCGTCTACCTTTCCACTGCAGATTGTGGAGGCCGCAAGATTCCTCGAAGCCGTCGAGACTGACGCCAGCCTGACGCCGGAAGACGACTGGGACGACTCGGTCGTGGCCTTGCTGAACTACCCGGAAGTGGTCGAACTGATGAACAGCGACCTTGACTGGACCTGGGCGCTCGGCGAGGCCGTGGTTGCGCAACAGGCTGACATCCTGACCGCCGTGAACGACTTTCGAAATCGCGCCCGCGCTGCGGGTAACCTCGCCACAGACCAGTACCAGCGTATTGAAGAAGGTGACGACGGCATCATCGAAATCGACCCCGTCGAAGACGACGTCATCTATGTGCCCTATTACGAGCCTGAGCGTGTTGTGGTCTACCAGACACGCCCGGTGTATCACTACTACGCACGTTCTTACCCGGTTTACTACTACCCTTACCCCGATTACCACGTGCACTACCGACCGTTCTGGGGAGTGACCACCGCTTTTTCCATCGGCTGGGTGTCGAGCAGCCTGCACGTCTGGCACCACTCGTTTTACGGCCATCCGTATTACGGACACTTCTACCGTGATCGCTGGTGGTACCGTCGACCGACGATCAGTGTATTCCACTCTCGCTACTACGGCGGCCGCGGTGTGACGCGTCGCCATTACCGCTACGGCGATTACTGGCAGCCGCGCTTTGACCGCCGCCTGAGTCGCAGTAACCAGCGGATTACGCGCAGCTACGGTGCACGCGATGTGCGACGCTCCGAGCCCGCTCGCCGTGGCTTTAGCCAGGACCGACGCCGCAGCGATGTCCGCGCGAACCGCGACACGTCGGTGAGAACCCCTGTCCGCCAGCGTTCGACGGTCACGGACAATCGTTCTCGCGGTCGCTTTGCGTCCTCTGAACGGCGCGACTCTGCAGCGCGCAGCAACAGCAGCAGTGAAACACGCTCGAGACAGTCGTTCAGCGCGTCGCAGCGACGTAGCGAATCGGTCAGGGTGCAGCCACAGCGCTCGCCGTCGCGATCAACCACGCAGCCGACAAGGCAGGGTTTCAGCAGCAGCCCGAGACGTAGCGAAGCACCGCGATCGGTGCCGCGCGCGACGCCGCAGCGCCAGCCAACATCAGCGCAGCGATCGGTACGACGTGAACCGACGTCTCGCCAGTCCTTTAGCTCAAGGCCGTCGCAACGCCAGATGGCAACGCCGCGAAGCCCGCAACGCTCCTCGTCACGATCACCGTCGCAACGCAGTTCATCTTTCTCTCGGCCGTCGCGCAGTGAGAGTCGACGCAGTGCGCCCAGCCGGAGCAGTGCTTCCCGCCGCGATTCGTCGCGTCGTCGCTAGTCCTGCTCGTCGCTGCTTGATGCATCCGTTGCCGGCAACCTGCCGGCCTGACGAAGTGCGTCCCGTAAAACGAACTCGATCTGCGCGTTGAGACTGCGCAGATCGTCGTTCGCCCAGCGCTGCATGGCAGCCAGGGTCTTTTCCTCGATTCGCAACGCGAACGCTTTACGATTCGGCATCGCGTCAGCTCCCGATGCTAGTTGTACAGCGAGCCCGTGTTGAGTACGGGTTTGGCATTCTCTTCACCACAGAGCACCACCAACAGGTTGCTGACCATCGTCGCCTTGCGCTCCTCGTCAAGGTCCACGACGTTGTTGTTCGACAACTCCTTAAGGGCCATGTCGACCATGCCGACAGCACCACTGACGATCTGCTGGCGTGCAGCAATGATTGCCGTGGCCTGTTGACGTCGCAGCATCGCATTGGCGATTTCCGGCGCGTAGGCCAGGTGGCTGATGCGGGCCTCGATCACTGTGACACCGGCCTGATCCAGACGGTCCTGAATCTCCTTCTTGAGTGCCGTCGCAATTTCTGCCGGATTCGATCGCAGCGCAATCGCCTCACCCTCATTGGGTTCGTAAGGATAGGTCGTCGACAGATTTCGCAGAGCGGATTCGCTCTGGATCTGCACAAACTGCTCGTAATCGTCGACTTCGAACAGCGCTTCGGCTGTGTCAAACACCTTCCAGACAACCACTGCCGCGATTTCAATCGGGCTGCCGTGCGAATCGTTCACCTTCAGCTTGCCGCTTTCGAAGTTCCTGACTCGAACTGACACCGCGGTTTTCGAATAAAACGGGTTTGCCCACTTCAGACCCGGTTCGTGCACCGTACCGACATACTGACCAAACAGCTGCAGGACCTTGGCTTCGTTCGGATGCACCATGAACAGTCCGGCCAGCATGACGAGGTTGACGAGGGTAAATATCAACGCACCGGCAATGCCGAGCCCCGCTTCGCGCTGGATGGCAATGACCAAGCCATAGGCGAGTGCAATCTGCACCAGCAACAACACCATAAGCATGGTGTATCCAGACGGCACCCGGCGTTTAACTTCAGAAATCATGACGCTTCCCTCCTCTTTCAATGTGAAATCATTTTGATATCAGTTTGAATGAAGGTCAATAGCGTTATGTTAAATCGTAACCTCACATCACGGCAGGAAAGCGGGCGAACGCCAGGCTAACTGTTCAGGGACATCGGCAAACTGACTTCGAAGCAAGCACCGGGTATGCCGCGATCGACCAGCCGCAATCCGCCGCCGTGCGCACGCGCCACCAGCGTCGCCAGGTACAGGCCAAGACCGGTGCCACCCGTTTCCCGGGCGCGGGACGGATCACCGCGATAGAACGGTTCACCGATGTGCTCGGCCTGCGCCGCGGAAATACCCGGCCCTCGATCCTGCACCCGGAATACAACTTCGTAGGAACTCGACCGGACGCTGATCTCAACCGGGCCACTGTCCACAGGTGAATATCGCAGAGCATTGCTGATCAGGTTTTTGAGACACAGCATCAGCCGCGGCTCGTCCACATCGAGCTCGAGGTCGGGGACTCGGTTATCCAGCAACAGTCGATCACGGTCTCGATCAAAATAATTGCTGATCATGTCGTCGATCAGGTCACCGACACGAACCTTGCTGCGGGTCAGCGGGGCGTGACGTTCGTTGAGGCGTTCGGCTTCGAGCAAGGCTGCGACGATCTTGTCCATCTCCGTGACTTCGGCCCGCAGGGACTCACAGTCGTCGGTGTCGATCAACTCTGTGGCGATACGCAGCCGTGACAGCGGCGTACGCAGTTCATGGCTGATACCGAGCAGCAGAGCGCGCTTCGCATTCAGCATGTTTTGCACATTCTCGGCCAGCTCGTTGATTCCTGTCGCCAGCTCACCGAGCTGGTCACCGCGGATGTCAACGATGCGGTAGTCGAAGTTGCCGGCGCCGATATGCGCAGTACCCTCGCGGATCGCGCGAATTGGCTTGAACAGCCAGCTAACCAACACGTACAGCACCAGCAGCAGGACCAGTCCCATGCCGACGATTATGAGCTGCAGATTTGGGTTACCCGAATTGTCCGCAATTTTCGGTGACACGACGACAATGTCGTACGCACCGGTCGTCATCCTCAGGAAATTGTGCTGATCCTGGTTTGCGAACTGCACGCCCTGAAGTTCATCCACCCAGGCCCCGGGGCTGTTGCTAAATGCGGGGCTCTGGCCGAACTCGAGCTCGTCAAGATGCGGGAAGTCAGAATCGGACGCCCAGTCAATATCGGGTCCGACAATGCGGATGTCGACGGGCACGCGTTCGGTAATGGTCTGCGCGCGATCGATGCGCGGTGGGTCGCCAATGTCCTGTAGCACGTAGTAGACATGCAGCGACAAGTGCCCGGTGATCAGCCCGCGGATATCGTCCGAGTTGTAGACGAAGCGGATCGCGTAGATTGCCCCGTAGACGAACAACACGCCCATCAGGAAAAAAATGGCGAGCAGTCGAAACGACAGCGATCGCCTGAAACGTCTAAGCATCCGTTACCGGCACACCGATGAATGAGTAGCCCCTGCCCCACACCGTCTGAATAAAGCGAGGCGGCTTCACAGAATCGCCGAGCTTTTGCCGCAGGCGACTGATCATGATGTCGACGCTGCGGGTCAGTATGGCTGCGTCGATACCGCGCAGCTCGCCGAGGATATCGTCGCGCGACAGTTTCTTGCCGTGCCGACGGGCGAGGATGAGCAGGAGCTCGTATTCCATTGACGTCAGCTCGACCGGATTGTCGTCCACCTTGACCGAGCGGGACTCCGAGTCGATCTCAAGACCTTCGAAGGTCAGCTTCGATGCAGACGGGCCGGCGGAGTCCGATCGACGCAAGATAGCCTGCACACGCGCAACCAGCTCACGCGGTTCGAACGGCTTGCCGATGTAGTCGTCTGCACCCAGCTCGAGGCCGGAGACACGGTCTATTACGTCCCCGCGCGCGGTGAGCATGATGATTGGAATGTTGTTGGTTTTGCGAACCTCGCGACAGATCTCAAAACCGTCTTTGCCGGGCAGCATCACATCAAGCAGCAGCAGGTCCGGATCCTCAACGCTGAGCTTGCGGAAACCGTCGTTCGCGTCGAACGCGCAGACCAGATTGATTCCAAAACGCTTGAAGTAGGCCTGCAACAGTTCGGAGTGTTTGCGGTCGTCGTCAATAATCAGGACTTTAGTCATATCAGTATGTTACCTGCTATCTCCAGCCCGTATACAGGCCTCGCCCGGGACGAAACATCCCGATACATGTGGTTACCGGGCCGAAACCCTTGGCGACACACCTGAGAGGACACTACGCCCCGGATTTAATCCCTCTCACACTGTCTTTAAGGGGCACTTATGAAACTCAAGTCAATTTTACTCGCAACCACAGCAATTGCACTTGCTGCTTGCGATTCGGACGATCCGAACCCGGGTGGTACGGAAGAGCCGAGCAACACTTTTGTTCGCGTTATTCACGCATCGCCGAATGCACCCGCTGTCAATCTGACGCTGGGCACCTTCACGGCGGACGGCCTGGACTTCAAGGGCACGCTGGGCGACATCGTAATCGACCCGGGTACCGCGACCGTTACGGTTGACGCGCTCGACGCGGCCGGCACGATTACGGCTATCGGTCCGGCTGACATCACGTTTGACGCGGACACAATCACGACGATCATCGCTGCCAACGACGTCGGTTCAATCGAGCCGATCATCGTCACGCAGCCCGCCGGTGATCCGGCTGCCAGCGACGCTCGTGTTCTGGTTGTTCACGGTGCAGCAAGCGCGCCGGAAGTCGACGTTTACGTAACAGCTCCGGGTGCAGACCTTGCCGGCGAAACGCCGCTGGGTACGTTTGAATTCCGCGGTTCACTTGGCCCGGTCGACGTTGCAGCTGGCGACTATCAGATCCGCGTCACGGCAGCGGGTGATGCCAGCGCCGTCGTCTACGATTCCGGCACCACAACGCTGCCGGGCGGCCTGAACGCCGTACTGGTTGCTACCCCGAACGTCGAAGGCGGCGCAGCTGCTATCACACTGGTCGGTCACGACCGCGGCACCGGCACGCTGGAAATTCGCGACACGAACGCTCCGGCAACCCTGCGTGTCGTCCACCTGTCACCGGACGCGCCGGCCGTCGACGTTATCGCAGACACCGCCGTACTTTTTGCGGGTCTCACCTTCCCGAACGCTACGGACCTGACCGAAGTTCCCCCGGCCACCTACCAGGTTGAGGTCTCTCCGGCCGGCGCCTACCCGGGCACCGTGGTCATTCCGAATGACGGCTCCACGATTCCGCTGGAACTCGGCGTCGGAACGACGACCAACGTCCTGGCGATCGACACGCTGGCCAACATCACGGCGATCACGGCTGACGACGACACGCGCTCGATCGGCCTGTACGCCAAGGTCCGCGCGATCCACGCTTCGCCGACGGCACCGAATGTCGACATCTATGTAACAGCGCCGGGTGGTGACATCACCGCCGCAACGCCGGTTGCCACAGACGTCCCGTTTGGCGCGAACACGGGCTTCCTGAACCTCGACAACGTCGCGGATCCGGGCGCGGCTGACTACGATGTGACGATCACGGCCACCGGCTCGACAACGCCGGCGATCGGCCCGATTGCGCTGGAAATCGCTGACGGCGACGTCATCACGGTTATCGCCCGTGACGATGTCGGTGGTGGCGCGATCTCCGCGGACGTCGTGGTACTGACCAACTAAGGTCAAACACTGTTCGTCAGACTGGAACCCCGCTTCGGCGGGGTTTTTTTTGCCTTATCGACCAGGCTCGGGCGCTACTTCGCCAGCACCTCCAGACGAGCGCTGAACTTGTCGCGCAGCCGGCTCGCCAGTGGCGTCTCGAGCGCTCGCTGCAGTGCCTCCGTCGACGACGCCATGTCGTGGTAGAGGTGCAGCACATCGAGCGTGCTCACTGAGGAATCCGCCGCCGCGACATAGTCGACACCATCCCCGGCAGTGACCGTGCCCGGATTCAACACCCGAAAATAGCAGCCCGGCCGCTCGGCCTGGCGGAACAGGAACGGGAAACGAGCGTCTTTCATGACCGCAGCCAGTTTCGCGCACGGAATGCGCGGGCCGGTAGCCTCAAGCACGACGTCGCCGATCAACAGTCGATCCCCGATCGACAGGTGGGTGGGCAAGCCCGCGATGGTCAGATTCTCACCGAACAGGCCGGCGCTGAAGACCTTTCCGGTTTCCGCGTGCCACCAGTCGTAGTCCGACAGGCTGTATGCGTATACCGCCTGATCCGGACCGCCGTGGTAACGCGGATCCGCGATCTTGTCGCCCGCCACACCGTCCACGGTGATTCGTGCGGGGCCGTTTACCGGCCGTTTCACGATACCCGACTCTTGCGAACTGTCGTCAAAGGTGAGTGTCCGGATTTCGCCGACATTGACGCTGACGAGCCGGGTCGCGGTGGAATCAAGCATGAGGCTCTCCTGCTGCCGTTGTCAGTGTAACGACAGATCTTGTCTTGCGTAGAAAGTGCGTTACATTTACTTCATTTTTACAATACAATGCAACGCATGCCACGCACAAAGATCTCCACGCTCAATCTGCGCATAGATCCGCGCATCAAGGACGCCGTCAGGGAAGCGGCGAGCCGGGAGCATCGAAGCGTTGCAAACATGGTGGAGATGCTGATTCGACGACACTGTGAGTCAAACGGCATCGAGATCAGAAACAAGGATCCAATCCGGAGATCAGACGATGCATGAAAAAATGCTCAAGGCCTTGGTAGAGGCTGGCGCTGTGAAAAAGGTCAGCATTATTGCGAGCGGCAATCGCTTCCACGTTGAAGCCAGGACACCGACCGGGCAGGTCACAGCGGCCACGCTAAAAGGCCAGGTCAAGACCTGGGTATCTTTGGATGCCGCCGCTCGTTGGGTGCGCGGCCTGGGCATTGGCGGTGCGCAGATTCAGCTCACCCACTGGCAGCCCGAGCAACGACATTTGCTGTAGGACGCCTCCCCCGCGACGCAGCTCCGGACACAAAAAACCCCGGTACGGGACCGGGGTTTTTAAAAGCGGGACCGTGGAGTCGATCAGGACTTCGGCAGCTCTCCGTCAAACGGAAACGGCTTGGTATCGCTGTTAAAGGTCAGGTAACTGACGATCTCCGAGAGGTAGGCCGCAATGACAGC
The DNA here is from genome assembly GCA_039025835.1 of Pseudomonadota bacterium. Lineage (GTDB taxonomy): Bacteria > Pseudomonadota > Gammaproteobacteria > Steroidobacterales > Woeseiaceae > UBA1847. The sequence goes on from JBCCNM010000052.1 coordinate 19,618, forward strand.
GCCCGCCTGCTTCACTTTCTCGTTGACCTCACCGGTGAACAGGACAAACAGAAATCCGATCACGACGATAAAGCCGGCTATCACCAGTGTCAGGTTGGCAATCGCCGAAAACACAATCATGAAAACGAGCCGCAGCCAGGTCGACTTTGACTTCAGGTTGTCTTCCATCCTGGAGCCGTCGCCGGATCCATCGGGTTCGTTGATAATCTCGTCTGCCGGAGGATTGGCATCAGTCATGTTGGTATCTCCCTAGCGCGTTCAACATCGGCTCTCGATATTACCGGTATGGATGCGTCAAATGCGATTTCAAGCTGGACGGGAAAAATGGCAACAGATCAACACAAGCTCCAAGCTGTCGCCAATCGCCTGCCCCATTCGGTGCCGCGATGGCCGGAATGCAGCCCTTTCAAGGTTGATTGTGGCGAAACGCCGACAGAAAAACGGTTCAGGATGTGGCGCTGGGAAGGGTCCGCGGCGGCGGCGGAGACCGCCGCCAGCGGGGGATAACTGCCGCCCTCAGGCAGCAGCGACAACGTCGAGCAATACGTAGCGCAGCAATACTTCGTAGCTCGAGGAATCCAGACGCATGCCTTCCGGCAGCTCCAGGGTGTGAATGTGTTGACCGTTCGGATCGTGGATCTCCTGGAAGTGCTTTTCGCCGTCGCGGAAAACGCGGTACTTCACGTCCTGGTGATTGCCAAATTTCAGCAGCACCTGTGAGTCTGTCCAGTCCTGAATGGTGGCCTGTGTCATGTCCTTCTCCTGCGGGGTGTTAACGCTGGCGTAAAGGACAATGCAACCGGTGTGCCAATC
>JBCCNM010000053.1:0-20327 GCA_039025835.1 Pseudomonadota bacterium
AAACCAGATACCGCCGACGCCCGTGATCGCGAACACACCGAGTGCCCGCATCGCGTCCTCTTCCTGATAGAGGTGAGCTGCGCCAAACACCGCCCCGCCAATCAGTGCCGCGGGCAAGAACCCCCAACCGGCAAAACGAAACAGGAAGCCGAACAGCACCGCGCGAAACGTCAACTCCTCAAAAAAGCCGGGAAACACGGATGAACGAAGTGTTTGCAGAACAAAGTCAGCCGGTGGCGCGAACGGGCCGGTCATCGCGAGGGTGAGTAACATCGGCAGGGTGACGATCAATGCCATTAATACGGCCGCGATGAATCCGCTTTCCAGTCCGAGTACCCCGACAATCCGTCTGTGCCCGCCAATCAGCCAGGCCAAAAGCACAGCAACAACAAGCTGTGGAAGGTAGATATAGGCGAAAATCTCCAGCAGGCGGCCATAACCCTCTGATTGAGTTGCCACGAGCTGAAAGAGGTGCGAACCCAAGGCCGTAATGCCAACAAAGCCAACCAGCGTTGCTACGCTGATCAGACGGCGCCTCTTCGGCAGCAAATCCACGTCACTCATTGCCGCGAGTCTCTCTAGCCTGATGAAACATCCTTCCGGACGAACACATCACGGTCGGAAACAACCCACCTGAATACAGTCTTCGCAGACTTACTGCTGCTCGACTAACTCGATGAAATGACGAATCCGCGCCGCATTGGCGCCAATATCGCTGGTGCCGACGCGAGACTTGGAACGAATGTCGAGGCGGCTGCCGTTGCCATCCGGCACGACACGAATGACGACATCGTCTTTGAATCCGAACCAGAAGGTCGTCGCGGTGGCCTCGATGCGACCCTCGTCCGGCACAACTGCCACCATCTCGAGCCCCATCGCCTGCACAGCTTGTTCAGCCTTGCTGAGCGCGACAGACGGCGTATCTGTCAGCGTCAGCGTTTGCAAATCCGGGTATCCCTCGCGCTGCTGCTGAGCGATTTCCTCACCCGCATACTCCGGCGGATTGGGTGCGTCCGCGCGCAGTGGCAGAACATCCACGAAGGCCGGCGGGTTCACCGTGTCGGTGGTGATGTCGTGAATGAACGGCAGCGAGCGTGCCGTGCGGACGCCGTTCAGCGGGATCGATGCCGTGGCCAGCCCGATCACCAGTGCCGCCACCAGCAGGCCGACATTGCCCGCGCGAGTCTTCGGAATGATGACCAGAACCAAGGCAAGCAAAGCTGCCGCACCGGCCGCGTACAGAGCGTAGCGCATAAGCAGGAAGCCGGTACCGAATGCCCAGACCTCCAGTCGTGTGCCGGGACCGGCGATGAGCAGCATTAGGCCGCCAAGCAGCGCAAGGATGAAAACAATCAAAGGGAGTTTGCGTATCAGCATACGTTTGTTGGGCCTTCGTCGGCCTTTACTCGAGTCGGGAGCTTAACTCCCGGGAGTTTGCAACGTTATGCTCTCAAGGCGCAAATCGAAGTTCGATCCGGTGTCGTCGCCGTCTGTGGATATCCACAGGCCCAGTGTCTCGACAGGCTCGGCGAATTCATAACTCATGGTGAATCGGCCGGGCTCAGCAAGATGCAGGATACGCGCTTCATACAGCAGGTCACTCAGCGGATGTGTGCGACGGTTGTTGAGCTGATCCGCCTGCTGCGTCGTCGACAAAAAGTTGATGCGTTCCACACCGCTGTCTTTCGGTGCCAGCTTGAAGAGTTGCTTGATCCAGTCGGCCGCGATGCGCCGCTGGAAAAAGTTCAGACGTCGATCGCCCGCCTCAACCACACCGAATTTCAGGACAAAATCGTCGGCGCCTTTATCACCCTGCACGACACCGTCGGGGATGCGTAACTCGCCCTGCCATTCGCCGACCACGGTGATGGCGGTCAATGTAGTCGGTGTGTCGAAGCCGTAGATCAGCGGACTGGCCGATGCACGCACCTTGATTGACAACGCTCCGTCGACTACGGATACCTCATTTGGCGGGATGCTGCTGAAGGACAACACCGTCCACGCATCCAGCTCATCGACGGACACGTCCTCTGCCGTTGCGGTCACGGTCCACAGGACCAGTCCCAGGGTGATCCACTTCGCCATGCGGCTTCCTTTATCGTTGCTATCCGGACTCAGTCGGACCGGCTATGCGGCGGAATTATCACAGTGCGACTCAGCTGCCAGTGACGTACAGTGTCGTTAACAAACGGGATTCGGCGGCACTGTAATAAGAGCCCGCGTCATCCGGTCGGTATCTACAGTGGGGGAAGTGCCGGACCGAAAGGTCTGCGCCGGCTCACGCATCTATCGACAACACAATAAAGAGCCTCATATTCATGTCCATTCTGACCCTGAGTCGCTCGGCCGCTCGCCGATCTGCGCATTTCGTCGCCATATCCTTGATGTTTTTAAGTGCCCAGGCGTTCGCGTCAGCCACCATCGACGTCGCTGTCACCGCCAGCGATGGCGGCTCCGCCAGCGGCACAACCGTTATCCTCAGGAACAGCCTGACGGGCTATGAAGCAGAGAGCACCGTCAACCCGGCCGGTCGCGCACGCTTTTCGACCGTACCGGCGGGCGCCGGCTACGCCGTGTTTGTCGACGGCATCGAGTTGTCGTCGGGAATTCGTCTGCGCAGTAACGAGTCGCGCTCATTGGCGGTGCGCATGGTCGACAACGTGACAGTGACCGCACGCGTGGAAAGTGTTGCGATCAACGGCCTGGACGCCGAAGTCAGTGCAAGCCTCAGCCAGCAGGAGCTCGAGGCGCTGCCCGTTGAGGCACGTGATCTGACCAGCGCGCTGATCCGCCTGCCCAACGTGGTGCCGTCGACCGGATTCTTCCCGGAAGCTCCGTCGGTGTCGATCAACGGCGCGAACGGGTTGTTTGCCCAGTACCTGATCGACGGGCTCGACAACAACGAGAATTTCCTCGGCGGACCCAAGTTTCCAATTTCGATTGGTGCAGCATCCGATGTCACCGTGCTGGCGTCGTCCTACTCGGCGGAGTACGGCCGTACCGGCAACGGGGTCATCAATGTGACCTCGCGCTCCGGCGGCAACGATTTCGTCGGTGAGGTGTTTTACCTCACGCGACCGGGTGAGTCGATCGACGCGTCGTCGCCGTTCGCCAGCCGCGACCGCTCCGGCAATGCGGTGCGCGACGGTTTCCGTCGCGACCAGATCGGTGTATCGCTGGGCGGACCGATCGTTCGTGACCAGACCTTCTTCTTCGCCAATGTCGAGTACACGCTCGACGAAAAGGACAATCTGTTGTCATCGCCGGCGCTCGGCGTCAACGACACCGTGCCTGGCGAAAACCAGTCGTTACTGGCATCCCTGAAGATTGACCATCGCCTCAGTGACGACTGGCAGCTTTCATTCCGTACCCACGTGGGCGACATCGAGATCGAACGCCAGGGCGGCGGCCTCGAGGGCGGTGTGACCTTCCCGTCAGCAGGCTCGGTGCAGACGCGCGAATCCGCGATCACGGCACTGTCCGCGATTTACGATACCGGTACTTTCACCTCGGAAACCCGACTGCAGTTCAGCACCTTCGACTGGGACTACGCCCAACCGCTGTCCAACAATGACCCGCAGGTGGTCGTCGAGTCGTCAGACGGCCTGACCGCGGCGGTGCTCGGTCACCCGGGCTTCGCATTCGATGAAAGCGAAGAGACGTTGCAGCTGCGGCAGAATTTCACCTGGCTCACCGGCATTCACGCCTTCAAATTCGGCGTCGATGTGCTGCGATCGGATTTCAGTCTCGCCGGCGGCGGCAATGCGCGCGGCAACTATCGCGTCCGCCTGACCGACGATGAACTCGCGCAGGTGCGCGCACTGAATCGCGGAACAGCGCTGGGCGTCAACGACATCCCGGCAACGGCCGAGATCATCAACTACGCTGTCGAACTGCGACCCGCACGCTTTGGCGACGACCAGCGCCAGTACGCGCTGTACTTTGAAGACCAGGTCAGCCTGTCGCAGGACCTGACGCTGACCGCCGGTGTGCGCTGGGATTACGACAGCCTGACAGAAGCCGGTGCCGACTCCGGCGATCGCGACAACATCGCACCGCGCCTCGCACTGAATTATCGCGCGAGCGACCGACTGTCGTTTCGCGGCGGTGCAGGTCTCTACTACGAACGCATTCCGTACACGATTTTGTCGGACGCGCTGCAGCAGAACACGACGTCACCCGCATTTCGCGACCAGCTCACGGCACTGGCCGACGCCGGATTGCTGCCGTCGGACATTGACCTCGATCGCGTGACCTTCGACGGCAACCTGAGCGTCAATCCCGCTTGTCCGGGCGGTTATCTGCAGTGTCCGACACCGGCAGACGCCGCCGACCTGCGTGAAACGGCGATATCCAACGAACGCCGCATCCTGAACCCGAACGGCCTCGACAGCCCCTACACGGTACAGCTGTCGGCTGGCTTGCAGTGGCAATTCAGCGATCAGTGGCTGGGCTCGGCCGACCTGCTGTATTACCGCGGACATCGCCAGTTGCGACTGCGCGACCTGAACGCCGCCGATCCGTTCTCGCCGAACCTCGACAATCTGACGGACGCCAACATCGCAACGCTGCGCGCGTTGCCGACTGATGCCGAGCGTCGCGTGCTGGCAGAGTCGTTAGGTCTGATTCGCAGTCAGGCGGCTGCGGACGCCACGCGGCCGGTACAACCGGTGCCCGGCGGCGCCCGTCAGATCGTCGTTACCGAGACGGCCGGTGCGTCACGCTACAAAGCGCTCAACCTGACTCTGGAAAAACTGGCGGCCGGCACCGACTGGAGCCTGCTGATGACCTACACGCTGTCCGAGCTGACCAACAACACCGATGACCTTAACTTCCGCTCGGCCAATTCCAACCGTTTCGAGGACGAATGGGGCCCGTCGATCAACGACCGACGGCACGTGATCTCCTCGGTGGTTTACTGGTACCCGCTGGATTCGCTGTCCGTGTCCGTTGCCGGGCAGTTCGAATCCGGCCAGCCGATCAACCTGATTCCGGACACCGTTATTTTCGGCACCACGGACTTGAACGGTGACGGCGCATCGTTCACCGATGCCTATCTCGGCAACTCGGACCGTGCGCCGGGTGTATCGCGCAATGCCGATCGCCTGTCGTGGTCTGCGACCATCGACCTGGGCCTGCGCTACACGCCGGATATCGGCGATGGACGGCTCGAAGTCTCGGCCGACGTATTCAACCTGTTCAACCGGGAGAACCTGTCAGGATTCGCGAACTCCGCGACACAGTCCAACCAGATCCAGGTGTTCGGCCAGCCGTTCACGCGTCGCAACGCCGGCGCGCCGCGACAATTCCAGTTCGGTCTGCGCTACCTGTTCTGATGCCACGCCGCCAGCGCATCTGGAGTTTTGCCGTGATGCTGCTGGCGGCCAGCGGGATTTCGTCAGCCCAGGCGGACGACTGGAACGCCATGGTCGCCGAGGCGGCCGGACAAACGGTGTACTTCAATGCCTGGGGTGGTGATCTCGCCATCAACCGGTATATCGACTGGGCAGCGGAGCGCGTCCGCGACGACTACGCGATCGAGCTTCGCCATGTCCGCGTCACCGACATCGCCGAGGCCGTATCGCGCATCAAGGCCGAGCGTGCCGCCGGCCGTGACGAACGGGGCTCGATCGACCTGATGTGGATCAACGGCGAGAACTTCGCCGCACTCAAACGTGCCGGACTGCTGTACGGGCCGTGGGCCATGCAAACGCCGAACGCCGCCCATATCAACTGGCGCGATAACCCGACGACCATGACCGACGGCTCTTTACCGACCGATGGCTACGAGCTGCCGTGGGGCACCGCGGCGCTGACGTTTTTCTATGACTTAGCGCGAGTCGATGTTCCGCCACGCACGCCGACGGAGTTGCTGGCGTGGATTGAAGACAACCCCGGTCGCTTCAGCTATCCGCAACCGCCGTCATTCCTCGGCAGCGCTTTCCTTAAGCAAATGCTGCTGGCGCTTGTCGATGACCATGAGCGACTCGCCGCGCCGGCTGGTGACGACTTCGATGCCGTCACCGAACCGCTGTGGCGATGGCTGGATCGGGCGCACGCCAGTATGTGGCGCAAGGGCCGTCTGTTTCCGCAAAGCGGTCCGGCACAGCGCGACCTGCTCGCAATTGGCGAGCTCGACTGGATGCTGTCGTACAACCCGTCCGAGGCGAGTCGCGCCATTGGTCAGGAAGAGCTGCATCCGGGCATCGGCGCGCTGTATCTCGATGCCGGCGCCCTGGCCAACAGTCACTTTCTCGCCATTCCGTATAACTCCGACGCATCGGCTGCAGCTCGTGTCGTTGCCAATTTCCTGGCTTCACCGGAAGCGCAGGCGCGCAAGGCCGATGAAGCTGTCTGGGGCGATCCGACGGTGCTGGACCTCGACGCATTGGCCGCGCCGGAGCGCCGCTTGTTCGACGCACTGGCATCGGGATCGGCAACACCGGCCCCGGCCGATCGGTATCTGGTCGAGCCGGAGCCGAGCTGGACGACACGACTCGAGCAAGCCTGGGTGGCGCGTTATGTGCGTTGAGTGAGAGTTATGTCTGTCTCTCGTCGTCCCGCTGTCTGGGTGCTGCTCAGCGTCTCCCTGCTGCCGACGGCCGCCGGTCTTGCTGCCGCACTCTGGTACGGGCTGGATTCGGCCGCGCTGGCGCGGGTGTTGGCGACGCCCGGCGTCGGCCGGTCGATCGCAACGTCAGTGTGGACCGGCAGTCTGGCAACTCTGATTGCACTGGTACTCGCCCACCTGATTGTTGCTATGGCCGCGAGCGGTCAGTGGCGTGGTCGGCTTAATGCGCTGATGGTGCCCTTGCTCGCCATGCCGCATCTCGCCATCGGCATCGGGCTCGCGCTGGTACTCGCACCCTCGGGCCTTCTCATGCGCCTGGTGTCGCCGTGGGCCACGGGGTATGCACTGCCACCGGACTGGCTGATCGTAAACGATCCGGCCGGTCTGTCGCTGATCGCAGGTCTCGTCCTGAAAGAAACCTGCTTTCTTGTCATGGCACTCGGCGTCGCGCTGGCACAGGTGCCGTCGTCCCAGTTGACCTTGCAAACCGCAACGCTCGGCTATGGCCCGCTTAAGGGTTGGTTCGTGGCCGTGGCGCCGGCACTGCAGCGACAGATTCGTTTGCCGCTGGCCGCCGTGTTTGTGTTTGGCATCACGAATGTCGAAATGGCGATACCGCTCGGCCCCGGCTTGCCGCCAACCTTCTCCGTCTTGCTGTGGCGCTGGTTTACCAATCCGGACCCGTTGATCAATGCACAGGCGTATGCCGGCACGCTGGTGTTGCTCGGAGTATGTGGTGTAGCACTGTTGCTGGCGGCAGTCAGCGCACGTGTCGGTCGCGTGATGTGGACACTGTTCGCCCGCAGCGGTCGCCGTCGCACCGCCGAAAAACCGCTGCGTCGTGTGTTGGGCACCGCTGTTGCCGCAGGCTGGCTTCTCGGCGCACTGGCGATTGTCGCGATCGGCTTTCGCGCCCTGTCCGGTCCGTGGCGTTTTCCCGACCTCGTGCCGGACCGACTGTCGCTCGGCACGCTTGAGGAACTGGCTATGTCATTGACCGGCGTCGGCGGCACCACACTCGCACTGGCGCTTGCGACAGCGCTGGCCGGCCTCGCTTTTGTTGTCCCGGCGGCTGAACACTGCCGACAATCAGCAACAGCGCGACAGCGCATCGGCGCCTGCCTGTTTTTGCCCCTGCTGCTGCCGCAGATGACCTTCCTGTTTGGTGTGCAGGTGTTTTTGATACGGTTAGACATCGACGGCAGCTTCATCGCCGTGTTGTGGAGCCACCTGATTTTTACACTGCCTTACCTGTGGGGAATCCTCGCCTCAGCGCGCGCAGCCATTGAGCCGCGCTACGAGCAGGTCGCTGTCACGCTGGGCGTCTCGAAGCTGTCCGCATGGTGCCGGATCACAGCTCCGCTGCTGGCGCGCTCCGGCCTGACCGCATTGGCGCTGGCCGTGTCGGTGAGCGTCGCCTTGTTTTTGCCAACCTTGTTCGCAGGTGCCGGGCGTTTCGCCACCGCGGCGACCGAGGCTGCCGCCGCCGCGGGGTCCGGAAATTTGCGGCTGGCTTCCGGCTACGCCGTGCTGCTGGCTGTGCTCCCGCTGGCGGCCTTCGCGGTAGCACTCAGCGGAGGCCAGGTTTTGTTTCGCAACCGTCGCGGTGTGCCGCGGTGAGCGCTCTCGAGCTGCAAGACGTCGAACTTGAGATTGACGGCCGTGCCTTGTTTGCGCCGATCAGCGTGCGCGTGGCACCGGGCGCCGTAACGTCGATTGTCGGTGACAGCGGCTCGGGTAAGTCCAGCCTGCTGAATTTCCTGTGTGGCATCCTGCCACCGGCTATCCGTGCGTCTGGTCAAGTTCGACTGGGCGAACAGGATGTCACCCGGCAGTCGCCACAGTCGCGACGCCTCGGCCGCCTGTTCCAGGACCCGCTGCTGTTCCCGCACCTCGACGTTGCCGGCAATGTTCTGTTTGGCCTGCGCGCGCGCCTCTCGCGACAGGCGCGGCGGCTGCGCGTGGCAGACGCTCTCGCATCGGTCGGACTCGACGGTATGGGCGACCGGGATCCGGCCACATTGTCCGGCGGCCAGCAGGCACGAGTTGCCCTGCTTCGCGTGCTGCTCTCCGAGCCGCGTGCACTGTTGCTGGACGAGCCCTTCAGCGCCCTTGATGATGACAACCGGGCGCGCGTTCGCGAGCTGGTGTTTTCCGAAGCACGTAAGCTCGGGTTGCCAACGCTGCTGGTCACACACGACGCAGGCGACGTTGCCGCGGCCGGGGGCGATGTGGTCGAGCTCACAGCGGCGGCGCGAGGTGGAAACGATGCTTGATACCCACGTCCGTCCACTGATTGATCCACCGCTGAACGCTGTCGGTCGCAGGCTGGCACGCGCGGGCGTCACGGCCAACCAGGTCACGCTCGCCGGTCTCGTGGCCGGGGTCATGGCAGCCGTTGCCGTGGCCTTCGGTGCATTCACGCTGGCGATCGTATTGATCTTGCTGAATCGCATTGCCGACGGTCTCGATGGCGCTGTCGCACGCGCTTCGCAGCAAACCGACAGCGGCGGTTTTATCGACATCGTGGCGGACTACGTGTTTTATGCCAGTGTGCCGGTGGCATTTGCGATCGTTGATCCAGCCGCCAACGCTGTGGCGGCCGCTGCCCTGCTGGCGTCATTTTGCCTGACCTGCTCGAGTTTTCTCGCGTTTGCCATTCTCGCGGCCAAGCGCGGCATCGAGACTGAGGACCACGGTAAAAAATCTTTCTTTTATTCCACCAGCCTGATCGAAGGAACAGAGACCATCGCGTTCTTTCTGGTTATGGCGTTGCTGCCCGCGTGGTTCGCCCCGCTGGCCTGGATGCTGTGCGTCCTGTGCCTGGCCAGTGCGTGGCAGCGAACGCTGTTGGCTCTGAAAACTTTCTGATACTGGAGCGTCCTGTGCAAAAGAACCTTGGCAAACTCATTCTGGTGCTCGCGGTCGGTGCCGCGATCGCTGCTTTTATTTTTTTCGATCTGCAGCAGTACCTGTCGCTTGCCGAATTGAGAGCGCAACGCGACGCGCTCGTCGCATTCGCGAAAGCCGAACCGGTTCTGTCCATTGGCGGCTATTTTGTCGTGTATACACTGATGGCGGCGCTTTCGTTGCCCGGCGCAGCCGTTCTGACCATTGCCGGCGGTGCAATCTTTGGACTCGCCGTCGGTACAGTGGCAGTGTCGTTTGCCAGCAGCATCGGCGCGACGCTAGCGTTTTTTGCCGCACGCTACCTGCTTCGCGACAGTATCCAGAAGCGCTTCAGCCAGCGTCTGCAGCGCATCGACGAAGGGGTCGAGAAAGACGGCGGCTTTTACCTCTTCTCTCTCCGACTGGTGCCGGTTTTCCCGTTCTTCGTCATAAACCTCGTCGCCGGGCTGACGGCGCTCAAGGGCCGCACGTTTTATTGGGTAAGCCAGCTTGGCATGCTGCCGGGCACGATCGTTTACGTGAATGCCGGCACGCAGCTCGGCCAGATCTCCTCAGCCGGTGACATCCTGTCACCGTCGCTGATCGGGGCTTTTGTGCTGCTCGCCGTTCTGCCGTTTCTGGCACGCGGCATCCTCGCGTGGGTACAGGGACGGCGCGTGCGCGCGCGCTTCGATCGGCCGAAGGGCTTTGACTACAACCTGATCGTCATCGGCGGCGGTTCGGCCGGTCTGGTCACATCCTACATCGCTGCGGCCATCAACGCGAAGGTCGCACTGATCGAACGCCACAAAATGGGCGGTGAATGTCTGAACACCGGCTGTGTGCCGAGCAAGGCCCTGCTGAAGAGTGCCAGCCTCGTCGCTGCCGCGCGCGACAGCCAGAAACTCGGTATTCGCAGTATGCAGGCCGAGTTTGATTTCAAGGACGTGATGCGACGCGTGCATGATGTGATTGCCGACATCGCGCCACACGATTCTGTGGAGCGCTACACCGGGCTCGGTGTGGATTGCATCACCGGTGAGGCGAAAGTCGTGTCGCCCTGGGAAGTCGAGGTGAACGGCAAACGCCTGTCGGCGAGAGCACTGGTCGTGGCGACCGGTTCGCAACCGGTGGTACCGCCGATCGACGGCATCGACAACATCGATTATCTGACCAGCGACACGCTTTGGGACGTCGACAAGCAGCCGGGCAAGCTGGTGGTACTCGGCGGCGGACCGATCGGCTGCGAGCTGACCCAGGCCTTCAGCCGGCTGGGCTCGGATGTCACGCTGGTCGAGATGGCACCGCAGCTCCTGGGCCGCGAGGACGACGATGCCGCAGCGGCTGTGCTGAAATCACTGCGCGACCACGACGGCGTCAATGTCGCCCTGTCGACACGGGCCGTCCGAGTGGACGGCAACGGCGAGAGTGGTGCGCTGGTCTGCGAACAGGACGGCAAGGAAGTGCGCTTTGAATTCGACCGCCTATTGCTCGCGCTCGGCCGACGCGCAAACAGCAACAGTGCCGGTATCGAGGACATCGGTGTCGAGATTGCCAATAACGGGGCCGTCGCTACCGATCCCTACCTGCGCACCAACTACCCGAGCATTTCGGTATGCGGCGATGTCGCCGGGCCGTATCAGTTCACTCACGTCGCTGCTCACCAGGCGTGGTTTGCGTCGGTGAATTCATTGCTGCGGCCGTTCTGGTCGTTCCGAGTCGATTACAGCGTGATCCCCTGGTGCACTTTTACGAGTCCGGAAGTGGCTCGTGTCGGTCTCAATGAAACCGACGCCCGGGAACAAGGTATCGACGTGGAGGTGACGCGCTACGGCATCGACGATCTGGACCGTGCGATTACCGAGAGTGAGGCATCCGGCTTCGTCAAGGTGCTGACACCGCCGGGCAGTGACAAGATTCTCGGTGCGACCATCGTCGGCAACCACGCCGGTGAACTGATCGCAGAATTTGTGCTGGCAATGAAGCACGGACTTGGTTTGAACAAGCTGCTCGGCACTATTCATATCTACCCGACCATGATGGAAGCCAACAAATACGTCGCGGGCGAGTGGAAACGCGCCAACAAGCCGGAGAAGCTTCTGGAATACGTCCGGCGCTTCTTTGCCTGGCGTCGCGGACGATCTCCGGCGAACTCCTGAGCATGGCGTCGTTTCTCCTCGAGCATGAAGCGCAGGTAAGGCTGGCCGTCTTCCTGTCGTTGCTCGGTGTGATCGTCGCCCTGCAGCAACTCATGCCACTGCGCGACACACCGGGCGGTTGGCGTCGGCAAGCCAGCAACGTGGCTCTGGTGCTGATCGACACGCTGATCCTGCGGGTTGCGTTTCCGTTGCTCGCATTCGATCTTGCCGTCAATCTCGAGGCCTCGGGACCGCGAGGCTTATTGAGCCTCCCGCCGCTGCTCGGCGTCATCGCCGGCGTGTTGCTGCTCGACGTCGCCATCTACTGGCAACATCGCATCCTGCACACGGTGCCGGTTTTGTGGCGCCTGCACCGAGTACACCACGCCGATACCGGCTTTGACGTGACAACGGGGCTGCGATTTCACCCCTTGGAAATCGTTTTGTCGATGGGCATCAAGCTCGCACTGATCGCCGCACTGGGTGCACCGGCGCTGGCAGTGTTGATCTTCGAAGTGGCACTGAGCGCGGGCTCTTTATTTACGCACGCCAATCTCAGGCTGCCGCCGCGCTTCGAGCATGCACTTCGCTGGGTGTTCGTTACCCCGGACATGCACCGGATTCACCACTCTGTGCGCCGCGAGGAAACAGACAGCAATTTCGGTTTTCATTTGTCCCTGTGGGACCGCATTTTTCGAAGCTATCGTGATCAACCGAGAGACGGACAGGCGGCCATGTCGATCGGCCTGCGCGAGTTTCGCGAATCACGCGATCAAACCCTGTTGGCTTTGCTACTGAATCCGTTCCGCTAGCGCCGCCCGCCGCCCACACAGTGCCTCACCGTCGGTAACGCGTGTTGTTCTACAACCAGCCCAGATCCCGGGCGGTCTGAAATGCCTCGATGCGATTGCCGGCGCCGAGTTTGCTCATCGCCTCGGCAAGGTAATTTCTGACGGTCCCCACCGACAGCGACAACTCGGTCGCGATTTGTTTGTTCGACATGCCCTCTTCCGCAAGGCGCAACACCTGGCGCTCACGGGCGTTCAAGGGATCGGGGGTGGTCCAGGCCAGCTCTGCAAGGTCGGGCGGTACATAGCGCTCGCCGCGGTGCACCGTGCGAATGGCACCGGCCAGCTCGTCGCTGGCCGCGTCTTTCAGCACGTAGCCGGACACGCCGGCCTGCAGTGCACGCTGCAGGTAACCGGGTCTCGCGAAAGTGGTGACGATCAGCACGCGTGTGGCCAGCTGCTTTTCGCGGATGGCGGTCGCGATGTCGATGCCGGACAGTCGCGGCATTTCGATGTCGGTCATCAACACGTCGGGCTGGAGCTCCTCGATCATCCGCATGCCCGCCTCGCCATCCTCGGCGGTCCCGATGATTTCGATGTCGTCCTCAAGGTCGAGTAGCGTAGCCAGCGCGCCGCGCAGCATGGCCTGATCCTCGGCGATCACCACCCGGATCATGCGTTGCCGCTCGCCGGAAATTCATCGGAGAACGGCAGCGACACGCTGAGCTCAGTGCCGTCGCGACTGCTGAGCTGCATGTCTCCGCCCAGGGCGGTAATGCGTTTGCGCACACCGTCGAGCCCGGCGCCGCGTCCACTGCCGGATGTGCCGCCGACGCCGTTGTCACTGACGGTCAGCGTCAGGGCACCACTTTCCGGCTGCAGGCGAATGCGTGCGCGATTGGCTTTCGAGTGCCGCACGATGTTGGTGACCGCCTCGCGAATCGTCAGGCCAAGGGCTTTGCCCAACGGCGGACTCAGCGGCGGCACGTCATCATCCACGGTCAGTGCGATACCGGCGGCGTCCAGCGCCTGCCTGGCCAATTCGATCTCCGCCTCCACGGTGGTCACCGTCATGTCGTAAACCGCTGCGCGAATCTCTTTAAGCGCGTCTCGAGCGGAACCCGCCACTTCGTCAACCTCCTGCCGGGCTTTGTCGAGATCCTTGTCCATCAATTTGGATGCCAGGTCGGATTTAACGGCGATCATGGTCAACGTATGGCCAAGAAGGTCGTGCATGTCCTGGGCAATGCGTTCGCGCTCTGCCAGCGTGGCGCGCTGGCGGTCGAGCACGCGGGCACGCTTCATGTTGCGCTCACGCTCCAGCGAGTCAGCATGCGACATGCAGCCAAATCCGGTGATTGCGCCGAACAACACGGCGAACGCCGCGTTAAACCAGTCCTGCGTCGACGACCCGACAATAAGGTTGAAGACGACGTAGAACAGCGACAGCCCGGCAATAATCTTCATCGCCGATCGCTTGGGACGCTGATAGCCGGCCTGCGCACAGGCGTAGATATGAAATACGCCGTGAAGCCCGGAAAACGGTGACAGTCCGATGGCGATGAGTTCATAGGCGCCGATATGCCACGAGTGTTCCGACAGGTGCTTTTCACTGGTACTGAGAAAGATCGGCACGAACACGGCCAGTGCGATCGCAATAGCGACATAATCGACTGTACCGGGCGGTCGCCACAGCCACTCGGGAAAATAGAATGCGATATAGATAAGGTGGAAAAAGCGCCAGCGATCCACAACCCTGTCGCTGTCTGCAGCCGTATCAGTCACCGCCTTCCCCCGCCATCAATTCAACATTGTCGATGTCGAATTGATAATCCCCCGGCGTCATCGGCGTAACAATAGCGAGACCGACGAAGCGATCGCGCTCAGCACCGCTCAGGCCGTCCAACGACAGAGTTACGCTTTGCCAGTCGTTTGTCACGCTGAATTCCTCCGTTGGGGGTGCGCCCACGCTGTCGCTTGAGAATACCATCAGCCGATAGGTCGACGGTGTGCCGCGCACGTCGAATCGGATGCGCCGGTACGCGCCGAGCCCGGCGACACTGGCCGGATCAACGCCGCCGAGAAAAGCACCGGCCCACGGAAACGGAAAGCCGCGGTTGACCGTGGCCTCTACGCGCAGCGCACCGGCGCTCCCACCCGCGCCCGGTGTCGAGTGCGCGACGCTCGCACGCGATGCGCCGCCCATCATGTCGTCACTGGTTGCCTGCCAGGTGAAGCCGTCGGGGGCCGTAATGGCGGCGTCGAAGCGACCGAGCTCCGCCGGTAAGGAAGCCGTGGCGACTGACGAAGCCTCGACCTCCGGGGTCCGCTCCACCCGCGTACCGTTGCGATAGACAGAGTGGATGTCTCGTGTCACATCGATATCCTCGAGCTCGTTACCACGAACGAGCACGATGTCCGCTCGCGATCCGGGCTGCAGGGTTCCGCGTCCGTCAAGGGCGAAGTGTTCGGCCACCCAGCTCGTCGCACTTTTCAGCGCGTCGACCGGTGTGAGACCGGAATCGACCAGCAAAGCCAGCTCCTGGTGCAAAGTCGCACCGTGCGCGGTGCCGGGGTTGGGCGCGTCGGAACCGGCCAATACACGCACGCCGGCCGCGTGCAGTACACCCACATTGTGCATCGCATTGGCCAACACAAAGCCGGGTATCGGTCGACCGAAGCTGGCGGACAGACCGGTTTTTTGCGCAGACGACAGATGCTCCGAGAGTCGGGGATCATCAAGTATCGTTCGACCCGGGCCTTTGCCATCGATCATGGCGATCACCGTCAATGTCGGTACGACAAACACCTCACGCTCACGCATTTTTTGCACCAGCTCGTCACTGATCTTCCGATCCGCGAAGATGTGTACAAAGCCGTCGATGCCGGCGTCCACCAATGCCTCGGCATCGCTGTGCCGTGCGATGTGCGCCACCACCTTCAGCCCCTGGGCCTTTGCCTCGACAATAATTGCGGTTGCCGTTTCCAGATCCAGGCTTTTAAACATCGGGTTGCCGGACATATAGACGAGCTTGATGAAATCGGACCCCTCCGCCTTTCGCGCAGCCACCCACTCGGCGGCATCGGATGGCTGCGTCAGGGTGTCCACCGGCACGCCGAACTGGGTGCCGTGACCGCCGTCGACCGTGGCGAGAATACCGGCACTGAACAGCGCCGCCTCGTTGCTTGCAGCAAAACCGGCACGCTCATCGCGATCCTGGAATTCAAGCGGCGAGGTAAACATGTCCACCAGCGTTGTCACGCCGAACCGCAGCGCGTCCCGTCGGGCAGGACCGTAGGTGTGCGTATGCGCATCGATCAATCCGGGCAGCGCGATGAGGCCACGACCGTCGATGACAGCGGCAGAGTCGGAGCTGGTGGCCTTATCGTCAATCACCCTGCCCTCACGGATGAGCAGTCGGCCCGCGGGCTTCAGGACAGATCCATCGAAAATCCGAACATTGTCGATAAGGACGGTGCCAGCAGGTTTTGCTTCCACCGCGACCGGTTCCGGCAACAGCAGCACCAGCCCTGCGACAACCGCAACGCAGCCGAGCAATGTGCCGATGGCGGCTTTTGCGTGCATGCCTTTTCTCCGGCTCAGTGGCGCTGCCGTTGCCACGCGAGACCGGCGAGTGTCGCCAGAATCGCGGACATGACGCCGATCATTGCCAGGTGCTGACCGATACCCGCTTCCGCCGCGGTACGCGTGAACGACAAGGCCACTTCAGCGAGATGGAACGACGGCAGACCGACGGCAAATGACTGCAGTGCGCTTGGAAACAGCGCGATCGGAAACCAGAGACCGCCGAGCACGGCCAGCGACAAAAAGCACAGGTTGGACATGGCGATCGCCGCATTGGCGCCAAAACGAAAGCCCAGTGCAAGTCCGAGCAGCGAAAACGGAATGACGGCGAGCAGATGTGTGGACAGCAGACCCAGCCACGCGCTGCGCGGCAGCGCGACCTCGCCCAGCGTGGCGGCGGCGATGTAGATCGGCAGCAGCGCCAGCAGACCGAAGATCAACGTGGCCAGCAACTTCGCACCGATGTACGACCAGGCCGGCGCCGGTGAGACGCGCTTGATATCCAGCCAGCCGCGTTCGCGTTCGTTGGCGACGCCGGCGCCAAAGCCGAAGATTGCCGGGCCCATAACGGCGAAAACACCGTAGGTGGCCAGCAAGGATTCTGCGGCATTGCCACGCGACAACATCACGCCGAACAGCAGGTAAAAACAGCTTGGCAACGCCAGCGTCGGAATTACGAATTCCGGCGCGCGCAGGGTCTTGCGCAGTTCGGCGCCAGTTTCCGCCAACAAGATGTGTACACCAGAGCTCATCACGCAGCCTCCTGTGTCGGGGTGGTGGTCAGGTTATCGATGGCCTCTCGCAGGCCCGGCTTCTCAACGGTCAGGTCGGACAGGCTGCGATCGCGCTCCAGCAGGTGGCGAAGTGTCAACGGCGCATCATCCGACAGGATCGCCAGTCCGCGGCCTTTTGCCTGCACAGACTGCACGCCGGGAATCGCTTCCACATCCGAAAGTGGCAACGCCGTCTGGCAACCGATCAATGCACCGCCGACCCGGCCTCGAATGGTCTCGGTGGGGCCGTCGGCGACAAGTCGACCGTTTTGCATCACTACGATGCGATCGGCCAGCGCATCGGCTTCCTCGAGGTAGTGCGTGGTTAAAAGGATGGTTTTACCGCGGTCAACGAGGGCTCGCACGCTGTTCCAGACAGCGCGTGATGCCGCCTGGTCAAGTCCCGTGGTCGGTTCATCAAGAAACAGCAATTCCGGATTGCCCACCAGCGCCAGGGCGAACTGCACGCGACGCTTCTGGCCGCCAGAGAGCTTTTTGTACCGCGTGTCGGCGAACGCCTCGATATCGGTGTCTTTCATCAGCGCATCGAGATCGGCCGGCTTGGCGTAGTAAGTGGCAAACAGGGCCAGGTGCTCGCGCGCTGTCATCAGATCGGGAAGGTCACTGTCCTGCAGCATCGCGCCAATCGCGCTGCGCGCAGCGCGGGATCCAGCCGGCCGGCCCAGTACGTCGATCCGTCCCGCCGTTGGCCGCGTCAGCCCCAGTGCGCACTGGATAAAGGTCGTCTTGCCAGCGCCGTTCTCACCGAGCAATGCGCAGACTTCGCCTTTCTGTATCGACAGATCAATACCGTCGACCGCCGTTGTGGTTGCGAATCGTTTTTCGACGCCTTCGGCGCAAAGAACCGTGGATGCCGTCACCTGTGGATCCTCCTGTGCATGACAAGACGTGATTGTCCGTGACTCGATTCGTCCTCAGAAGGGGCAAACATCAGGTATTGAAGGTGACAAATGTCATGTCGGGTACCCTTCGCTGGCGATGCACGACAGGACTCAAGGTTTCAATTGTGCGGCGCTCCGGCGGATAATGGGCGCATCCTGTGTCCCTTGAGATCGAATGACACATACACGCAGACGTTTCCTGAAGAGCTTGGGCGGTGTGCTCATCGCTACTCCGTCGGTCGGATGGACTGTCGACGGCCGCGCGCTCGATATCGGCAAGCCGGGTCTGCGCATCCTCAATGCGCGGCCACTCAACGCGGAAACCCCCGCCCACCTGCTTGACGATGACGTCACGCCGACGGAGCACTTGTTTGTTCGCAATAACGGCCGCCTGCCAGCGTCGATGGACGCCGACAACTGGACCCTGACGGTACAGGGCGAAAGCTGCCTGCGGCCGACCTCGTTCTCAATCGCAGAGCTCAAACAGACATTCGAACACGTCACCCTCGATCTGCAGCTTGAGTGCGGCGGCAACGGGCGCGCGGAATTCCGGCCGCGTGCCTCCGGAAACCAGTGGACGACCGGCGCCGTCGGCTGCCCGCGCTGGACCGGCGTTCGCCTGCGGGATGTACTGGAATCCTGCGGAGTTCGCGACGATGCGATGTACGTCGCGTACCGCGGTGCAGATCGCCACCTGTCCGGCGATCCGGACAAGCTCGTGATCTCGCGCGGCGTTCCCGTCAACAAAGCGCTGGAAGCCGAATCGCTGATCGCGTTCAACCTGAACGGGCAGCCGATCACACCGCTGCACGGTGCACCGCTGCGGCTGGTCATCGGCGGCTGGCCCGGCTCCGTGTCCGGCAAATGGCTGACGACCCTGCTGATTCGCGACCGGGTGCATGACGGCCCGAAGATGAACGGCTATTCCTACCGGATGCCCTGCGAGCCGGTCGCGCCCGGCAGTGAGGTCTCGGAGGACGCGATGTGCATTATCGAGTCAATGCCCGTGAAGTCGCTGATTACATCACCGAAATCCGGAGGCACCGTGTCGGTGTCGAGAGCCCTTCGACTGCGCGGCAAGGCCTGGGCGGGTGATCTCAAGGTGGACGCAGTGCATTTAAGCTGCGATTTCGGCGCCACCTGGCAGGTCGCCGAACTTGCAGCACCGGCCAATCGACTGGCCTGGCAGAGCTGGCAGGCTGACCTCCGCTTGCCATCCGCCGGTTACCACGAGATCTATGTGCGCGCGACGGACGAGATGGGTCGCGCACAACCGATGCTGGTGCCGAACTGGAATCCGAAAGGCTACCTGAACAACGCCTGCCATCGAATTGCGGTGCAGGCGGCATAAAGGATGCGCTTTTTGATCCCGTTGGTCTTGCTGAGCGCACTGCCAGTAGCGGCGGACGATCTCGCCGTCGGTGAAGGCGATGTGTACGTTCGTGCCCATTGCGGTGGCTGCCATTCACTGGAACTGGTGACCTCCCAGCGTGGCGATCGCGCCTTCTGGCTGAAGACCATTCGCTGGATGCAAAAGACCCAGAACCTCTGGGCGATCCCGCCCGAGCAGGAGGCGCTGATCCTCGATTATTTGGCAACGCATTACAATGAAGAGGAACGTGGACGACGACCGTCACTGGATGCCGACTTGTTGCCGACGTCGCCAGCGCACCATCGCTGACTCCGACGGGTGTTGAGAAAGTGACGGCCAGCCGCGCCCGTGCTTACGGCAGGTCAACAAGCGTATTCAGCTTAACGTTGTAGCAGCAAAGCAACATCATTAAATCGGCTACAACATAGAATTATCCAGTCGTAGACTCCCCTGAGGTGGCTTGCTAGACTTCGTGTTGCTTAAAGGCAACAAACGGTAAGAAGGCCGGCAGGCGGCAACAATAACAACATGGCCGCCGCCATACAGGACCACGATGCGGTCCAAACGGGGCGTGCGCGTTACGTCAACATAGCAGCACGCCCCGCTTCCCGGACCCGTGTAGGGTAAAATCCTCGGAAACGGTCGACTGTGTTTCGGCGGCGCATAGCCGCTGACCTTGCATGCGACAACTTTTTGGTTAATCGGCAGCTTCGCCGGTTTAAGACAACAACGAGCGCGGAGCAGCCGACGCTCGCCCGGAGACTTTTTCACAGTGATGAATACGATCCAGCCTCAACTCGCGCGGTCATCAGCGCACACACTGATCGCCGTTCTGCTAGCAGGAATGAGCCTGCCGGCTGTCGCGTCCGACCCTCTGCGATCTGTCGCGGAAGATGCAGCGAAGTGTCAGGAGCTCAGCGATCCGCAGGTTCGCCTGGCTTGCCTGGATGCCGTTGCCAAGCGACTGTCAGAGGGCCTTGATTCGACGGAGGAGGTCGACAGCAACGACGCGGATCTCCCGGTCGTCACAGAAACACCGACCGCGCCGCAAACCCCGGAAGCCAACCTTGCGGTTGACGCGCCAGCAGCACCGGAAACATCCGCCGTGTCGACGACAGCAGAGGCGCCAGCGGTGATTGCAGAGACACCGGTGACCCCGGAGTCGCCTGTTCCGGCCACCTCAACAAGCGCAGTAGTCGACACGCCACCGGTCTGGGCGGCAGCCCCGCTGCAACGAGCTGAAGATCCCGAGGACAGTCCACGTCGATTCGAAACCACGATCGTGCGTATCACGAGCAACAATGTCGG
>JBCCNM010000054.1:0-19732 GCA_039025835.1 Pseudomonadota bacterium
CCGTTCGCGACCAGGCGCGTGTCCTCGCCACCCGTGGTATACCCCTTGAACACCCGCTCAGACTCGAAGCTTAGCCAGGTCGTTGCGCCTTCCGGCAGCGGCTCGTTGAGTCTGAAGATCTGGTAGCCAAAATCCTCCTGCTCATCGAGCTGCAGCGTGGCGCCGGGAATCTCCAGCGCCGTGAGCTCAGTTCGCGCGCTGCGAAACACCACGTGAATTTCCTCGAGCGGCGCACCCGTGTCGTTGACCAGCTCGTAGCGGCCGGTGAAAAAGGCCCGCCCCTCGTGCGGATACAGATCCGCAGTGAGCGTTATCGCCGTTGCCGACGGCTGCTTCACAGACTCGTACTGCAGGAAGCGCTTCTCGTAGTCTGCGAGTCTCTCCTCGGCCACGTCGGAGATCACGTACTCATTCACGACGTTCATCTGTTGGTACAGCCAGGTGCCGACAGCGATAGAGATCAGCAGACCAGCAGCGGCAACGATGCCGGGGCCGCCTAGCAGGCGAGCCGGCGCGCGCCGGAGCCGGGCCTTCAGGGACACGGCCGTACCGCGACGCCACAACAGATGGGCAATAACGGCCATGATCAGGCCAATACCAAACCAGTACAGCCGCATCCACCAGGACTTGGCACCGCCCACTTCAGCACCGTTCATATCGGAAACCGGGTTAAAGCCGGTATCGCCAAAGTTGTACAGCGGATGTTCGAAGCCGGCTTCGTACATCGAGATGTTGGCGACCACATAGACCACCATCAGCCCCCAGCCTACGTACTTGCTTGGGCTTAGCGCCTGGAACAGCACCGCCAGGATAGCCAGCAGGGTCATGTCCGCCGCGTTGGGCAACAGATACCAGGTGAAGAACTTGCCGAGCTCAATCGGTACACCGCCGCGCGCAAGCTGCAGGATGACCGCAGCGCCGACCGAAATTGCGAAGGTCGCGACCAGTACCGCCAGCACGGCCAGCACCTTCGGCAGCAGGTAGGCCCAGTTCGGCAGCGAGGTCGCATCGATGATCTCGTGCATCTTCCGATCACGGTCCCGCCACACCAACTCACCGGCATAGAAAATCGCGATGATCAGCGGGATGATGCCGAAAGACCCTTCGAGCGGTCCCAGCAGGGCGAAGGTCAGCGGCCGTGCCGGTGTGCCGTAGAGCTCGTTGGCATAGATCAGGCTGCCGGCGGTATTCGCCAGACCGGCGATGATCAGGACAAAAAACGCCGGGCTTCGGAAGATCAGCGCCATCTCGAAGCGCGCACGTGTCAAGAGACGGGCACGCACGGCGGCCAGTGGGCGGGCCGGTGGCAGGCTGTCGACGACGTCGGGCTGGACTCGCGCCAGTTTGGCCGCCTTTTTCTGCTGGCGGCGCAGCTTACGCTTCGACAGGCCTTTCTCGGCGAAGCTGTAGCGCCAGTAGGCGACACCCAACGCCACGAGACTAAGGGTCAGCACCAGCAGACGATTGTGCAGCAGCGACCCCTCCACCGGCGGCAGGATGGTGTTTGATTCCGACGGCGTGAAGTAGCGAGTGGCCTCGGCGAATGCGCTGAGGCCGAAAGGCTCGAGCAGCGCCAGGGTGTCTCGCAGCTGCGGCTGGCTGCCGCCGATGCCAATCAACGTGAAATACAACACCAGGAACACGACAACACCGACGTAGCTGAGCATCATCGAGCGCGTGGCGCAGGCTACGGCGAAAAAGATGCTGGAGGTCAGTATGACACCTGGCAGCGCCATCACCAGGAAGCCCCAGGCGTAGTGCGACATCACCGTGGGCCCGAGGGTGTTCGGATCCAGCCAGGGCATGAACGAGCCCAGCAAGGTACCGAGCGGCACCGCCAGAAAAGCAACGGACGCGGCCACCCCAGCGCCGAGAAAACGCCCCATCAGGTAGTCGAACTTGCTGACCCGCGTGGAGCGGACCATAGGCCCGAAACCACTCTCGTCATCGCGCACCACCACGTTGGCGACGAACGCGGTGGTCACGAACATGAAGAACACGGTCATGATCGCCATCGTCTGGACGATGGAAACCGGACTGTTGGCATTGACGTTTCCGCCGGAGCCGATCTGGATCCCGTCGACGCTCATGGCGCCATAAGTCAGCAGGAAAAACAGGATGCCCACTACCCAGAACACCGGGTTGCGGAACTGGTAGCGCAATTCAAACAGCGCGATCTTTGTAAACATCGATGATTCCCCGACTCAGGCCGCAACCGCCGACGACGTCTCACGCCGGGTGCGAGCCAGCGTCGAGAAGTAGACGTCTTCCAGACCGCCGGTCACCGCCTCGAAACCGTCGCCCGGATCGGATTCGGAGAGCACGTGAATGATCGTGCGCCCGGCGAACAGGCGATTGGCGATCACCTCGTAGCGGGACTGGTGATCTTCCACCTCGCTGCGTTCGATAGTCTTGGCCCAGATAGTGCCGCGCGCCTTCTCGATCAGATCCTGCGGCGCGCCCTCGAGGTGCACCTTGCCGCCCGCCAGCACGGCCATGCGCGGGCACAGGTCGGTAACATCCTCAACGATATGCGTGGACAGAATCACCACAACGTTCTCGCCGACTTCCGCCAGAAGATTGAGGAAACGGTTTCGCTCTTCCGGATCCAGGCCGGCAGTGGGTTCATCGACAATGATCAGATCCGGGTTGCCTATCAGCGCCTGGGCAATCCCGAATCGCTGCCGCATCCCACCGGAAAATCCGGCGATAGCTTTCTTGCGCACGTCCCAAAGGTTGACCTGGTTAAGCAGGGTTTCCACGGTCTGCTTGCGTTCGCTGCGGCTCGCGATGCCCTTCAGGACCGCCATGTGTTCCAGCATGTCGTAGGCACTGACCCGGGGATAGACGCCGAAGTCCTGGGGCAGATACCCCAGCCGCTCGCGGAGCTGCTCGGGCTGAGCGATTACGTCAACGTCGCCAAACTGAATCGATCCGGACGTGGGCGACTGCAACGTGGCCACGGTGCGCATCAGCGTCGACTTGCCGGCGCCATTCGGGCCCAGCAGGCCAAACATACCCTTCGGGATATCGAGCGTGACGTTATCGAGGGCTCGAGTGCCGTTGGGGTACACGTGGGTGACTTGCGACAGTGACAGCATGAGGTTGTTCTCCTTGCACAGGGATGCCGGCAGGCATTGTTCTTTTTAGTGGGCCGGTTGAGTCTAAGCATAGCATCCGCTGCAAAGAGGTCGGGGCGATGCTCACACGAGTGTCGGCCGCGCCCGAGCCCGGCGAACGTGGGCGTTTTCAGCGCCGTGATGCAGTTTTGAAATCGAGGTTTGCGCAGACATGATTTGTTACAGCCGGGCTCACTTTTCCGCGAGCCCGGCGGTTGGCAGCCCTGTGGGCTTTGCAGTAGGGTTGCGGCTGACTGAGACGACCTGAATAAATGCCCACCTACGACAGCAACCCCCTGTACAAGCACGGCGATCCCGATGCGCTCGGCGTCCTGCTTGTGAATCTCGGAACGCCTGACGAGCCGAGCACATCGGCGGTGCGTCGTTACCTGGCTCAATTCCTCTGGGACGGTCGCGTCATCGAGCTGCCACGCCCTTTGTGGTGGCTGATCCTTAACGGTTTCATTTTGCGTTTCCGTCCGTCTCGATCAGCCGAGGCATACAAGGAAATCTGGACCGATGAAGGCTCGCCGTTGCTGCGCTTTTGCGAGGACATGGCGGGCGGTCTGACACAACGACTCTCGCAGGCTTTACCTGGCCCCGTGCATGTGGCGCTCGGCATGTCCTACGGATCGCCCTCGATCGACAGCGCTCTGCAGGAACTTTACGACCAGGGCGCGCGACGCATCGTCCTGCTGCCCATGTATCCGCAGTATTCCGGCACCACGACCGGATCGGTGTTCGATGCGGTGACTGCCTCGTTGTCGAAACGTCGCTGGGTCCCCGAATTCCGCTTCATCAACAATTACCACGACAAGCGTGGGTACATCGGTGCACTCGCGTCGAGCATCCGCGAGTACTGGGACACACACGGACGCGGCGACAAGCTCATGTTTTCATTTCACGGTGTGCCGAGAGACACCCTGCTCAAAGGTGATCCCTACCACTGCCAGTGCCAGAAAACGGCACGTCTGGTTGCAGAAACACTGGAACTGGAAGACGATGAGTGGGTAATTTGTTTCCAGTCACGAGTCGGGCGCGCGGAATGGCTGCGGCCGTATACCGACGAGACCATCGAGGAACTCGGTGGCGAAGGGTTGCAGCGACTCGATGTCGTTTGCCCGGGGTTCTCGGCGGACTGCCTGGAGACGCTGGAGGAAATCGCAATGCAGAATGCGGAGCTGTTCATGGAGTCCGGGGGTGAGTCGCTGCACTATATCCCGTGCCTGAACGCCCGCGACGATCACATCGATTTCCTGTCGCAACTGGTCCAGCAACACGCACGGGGCTGGCTGGAATCGTCGCCGGAATTCAGCGCCGGCGATGTTGCCCACGAAAGAGACAAAACCCGGGAGCGCGCGCTGGCTCTCGGCGCGGACGAATGAGCGGCGTCGGCCGATTTCTCGAATTCAGTATCCGCACGCCGGACATCCTCGACTCTCTGTCCTTCTACAAGAACCTCGGCTTTCGCGAGCTGACCACCGGTGACATGTACCGTCACAAGTACGCCGTTGTCAGCGACGGCGTCCTGAATATCGGGCTGCATGATCGAGAGTTTCGCTCTCCGTCGGTCTGCATCATCCAGCCGGATCTCGCACAGCACGCGCGCTCGATGGCCGACCACGGTTTCAATTTTGACTTCATGCGGCTGGAAGAGGACAGCTTCAACGAAGTGGCGGTTGTCGACACAGACGGCCATGCACTGACGCTGGTCGAAGCCCGTACGTTTCACGCCGACGAAGAAGACGATGACGACTCACTGCTCGGTACACACTTCGAGATTTCACTGCCGGTCCGCGACACGATGCGAGCAGCACGATTCTGGGGACCGGTCACGCAGGTGGTTGAGAGCATCCGTGAAGAGCCGACCGTGCACATGCGCTTCGAGGCCGGCGGCATACCGGTGGGTTTGTCGGAAAGCATCGGGCTTGAGGGCGCATCCTTGTGCTTCAAGCGGGTCGATCCGGAGCCCCTGCAAGCGGTGATCGAGCGCGAACAGATGAGCTATCGACGTTACCCGGGGTTTGAAGGCGCGCTTGGCGTACTGGTCGCGCCGGAAGGCACGCACCTGTATGTGTTCGACGAAGACTTTCTGGGCGAGACTATCAGCGTCGAGGAAACCGACGAGCCGATCCCCGACGATCTGCTATCAGACTGAGCCGAGCAGCTTCCGGCAAAGCGACACCGACTGATCGTAGTAACCACCGCCAAAAAGGTTGAGGTGGTTCAGTACATGGTAGAGCCGGTACAAATCCGAGCGCACCTCGTGTCCGTCTTGCATCGGCCAGCCTGCCTGGTAGGCCTCCAGGAACGCCGGCGAAAAACCGCCAAAGAGCTGCGTCATCGCTATGTCTGCCTCGCGATCGCCGAAATACACGGCCGGGTCGAAAATGACCGGCACGCCGTCGATACTGCCTCGGTTGCCGCTCCACAAATCACCGTGCAGCAACGACGGCGACGGCGAGTAGCCGGTGAAAAAATCCGCGATCTGATCGACCAGTCGCTGCCCGAAGGAAAACAGCACGCCATCAAACCCGTGGGCGTGCGCGATGCGAAGCTGGTGCTCAAGCCGGTGCCGGGCAAAGAAATCGATCCAGTCGCTCGTCTCCGGATTCGGCTGCGGCATTAATCCGATGGTGTTGTGCCGGTGCCAGCCGTGCTTCTCTCGCGTTGTTCGGTGCAGAGACGCCATCGCCGCGCCCAGCGCTCCATCCGCCGAGGTCGGATCCGCATCAAGCGGCAGGAATTCCATCGCGATGTACGCGGACTTGCCCATTTCTCCAGACCCGTAAACACTCGGTACCCGGACCTGCTCAGCGCTCGTCAGCTCCTGCAGTCCGTCAGCCTCGGCACTGAACATGTCGGCGTAGGAGACCGGGCCGAATTTCATGAACACATCGCCCGTCTCGCAGGTGATGCGATAGCCTCCGGTGGTATCGCCACCGCCTAGCTGCGACACCTGGCGCACCGCACCGAGATCCAGCCGTCGCAGCTCGGTACCGATGGCATTCACATCAAACACGGTGATCTACCGGTAAAGGTCGGCGACGCGCTCGACCTGCCGGCGCAGCGCCATGCCAAAGTCGGCTTCATCGAACAAAGCATTGAGCTCACCCAGCCTCGGTCCGGCCGGTCGTATCTGTGACTCCGGGTCGTCGATCGGCACATCACAGGCAATGCCGGTGAGCTGTCGGGACAACATTGCGTTGTCTTTGTGTTGCTCGAGCTTCGCACCCAGCGTCTTTGCACCACGCACCTGTACCTCGTGCACGCTATCAAGATTGTCGTACAGGCTGTCCAGACTGCCGAAATGGTCCAGCAGTGCGCCGGCGGTTTTTTTGCCGACGCCGGGCACGCCGGGAATATTGTCGACCGCATCCCCAGCGAGCGCCAGGAAATCCGCGATCTGCTCCGGCCACACGCCAAACACCGACGGCACCTGCTGGTATCGAATCTGGCCTTTGCCGGAGAAGTCCCAGAATACGTCGTCTTCAGTCAGGAGCTGGGCGAGATCCTTGTCACGGCTGACAATTGTCGATGCGCGTCCCTCGCGACGGCCGTGGTAAACCAGTGTGCCGATCAGGTCGTCCGCCTCGTAGTCCGGACTGGCAAGCTCCATGATGCCGAGTGCGCGGGTGAAACGACGGCACTGCAGAAACTGGCGCTGCAGTTCTTCGGGGGCCGGCTCTCGATTGGCTTTGTAAGCCGGATAGATGTCGTTGCGAAACGATGTGGAGAGACTCTCGTCGAAACACACTGCCAGGTGATCCGGTTTGACGCGTTCTATGAAGTCGCCAAGAAAGCGCGAGAAGCCGTAGAAAGCGTTAACCGGATTACCATCGCCGTCGACCATGTCGTCCGGCATTGAGTAATACGCCCGGAAAACGTACACGCTCGCGTCGATCAGGTATTGCATGGTCCCAGTATAGCTGAGCGAACTCCGCGAGCTGCAACTGCTCGCGGGCAGACTGTCTAGTCGAGCAGGAGGCCGAAGCCCAGCGCGTAAGTCAGATCTTCGCTCTGGTTGCCCGGCGCCGGGTCCGATTCCCAGTTCCAGTTGAGCTGTGCGTTGAAGTACACGTCGGACCAGATTTCCCAGCGAAAGCCCGTTTCGGTATCAGCGACCAGGTTGTCGCGGCCGCTGATGAATGAGAGGACCGTGTGATCGTGGAAGAACTCGAGATCGTTGCTCAGGTCACGCCGGAAACTCAGCTGCCACCTTGCGGACGTCGACGTATTCGACTCACCGCCGATTCTCTCACGAGCCTCGACGGCCGCCAGCGACACCTCAAGCGAACGATTGGCGTCATCAAAAAACTGGTAGCCGAAACCCGCACCGGGAGTGAGTCGACTGGACAGCCCGCGAATCGGGTCACGCTCGTAGCCCATCCCGGTTGCGAAGAACCAGTTATCCGAGAAAAACCAGCTGTAAATGTAGAGTGCGTTCTGCTGATCCTTGGTGCGGGCAGACTCCTGGTCGAGACGATCGTAGCGCAGGTCGAGGGCGTGGCGATGGTCGCCGAACTTGACGAAACCACTGCCCTGCCAGAGCAACGCATCGGTCTCGGTGTTTCCGCGTGAGATATTCATCGACACATCCGAGCGCACATTCCAGTCGAAAAAGTCCTCCGGCTCTTCCAGTTCCTCAATGCTCATCGGCGGCAGCGGCAGACGCCTGCCGTCGTCGGTCACCAGCGTCTGCTCGTCGTCGCTGAACTCAAAACGACCGGTGATCTCACTGTGGTCGCGCAACTCGACCTCAAACTCACGATCGGACTCAATGTGCAACACCTGATCGAGATCGACCGTGAACTCGTCACCGTACTCAGGGTCGATAGACAGCTCGTCATCCCAGATTCGTTTCACCTCGCCGGTAATGCGATCGCCATTACGCATATGCAGCACGTCAGCTGCCGAAACGCTGCTGATCAGCAGGGCAGCGAGACCGCAGGCGGTAGGCAAGACACGCAATTCGGTCACCGCTTGTGTTCGAGGTAATCGGCGACCGCCTGGTAGGCCGGTAATGACGTGGGATCGATCTTTGCGTTTGCGGCGACCGGGAACGAGGAAAATCGCACGATGACCATCTCGGCTGTCGGGTCCACGTATATCGTCTGGCCATGCACACCGCGGGCCGCGAAGGCTGCGTGGTCATTGTGGAACAGCCACCACATGCCGCGGTAGCTACCGCCTTCCAGTGTCTTGTAACCCGCCTTGGCGAACGCCGCCTTGCTGCCGCCTTGCCGAATACTGCGAATCGCCTCGACAGGAACAAGTTGTTCACCGTTGATTTCGCCGTCGTTGAGCATCAGCAAGCCGATACGACCGAGGTCGCGGAGTCCGGCGGTCAGGCCGCCGCCGGCAAACGGTGTGCCGAGTCCATCAACCGTGATGTACGCGTCCTGTTCGGCGCCCATGCGTTGCCAGATTCGTTCGGACAACAGCTCCGAGACCGGTTTGCCGCTGACACGCGATACGATCCAGCCGAGCGCGTCGGTATTGATCGTCATGTAGTGGAAGGCGTCGCCGTGCTCACCGAGCGGCTCGACCGTTTGCAGGTATTCAAAGTACCCGTTGGGGCCTTCATACCCGTCCGGCTTTGGCAACGGACTGGCCGCGCGGGAGTACACCCAGATGTCCGCATTCGGATCGGCATAGTCTTCGCTGTACCTGAGGCCGGTGGTCATGTCCATAACCTGGCGAACAGTCGCATTACCGAATGCACTGTCTGTCAGTTCCGGCACGATGCTCGACACCCGCACCGTGTCATCAAGCTCGCCTTCGGCGACCAGGATCTCCGCAAGCAACCCGGTCATCGACTTGGTCATCGACATCGCGGCGTGCTTGCCGGCCTCATTCAGACAGCCGAAATAGCGTTCATAGACGATCTGTCCGCGGTGGAGAATCAGCATGCCGTCGGTGTAATTCGCCGCCAGCGACTCCGCCCAGGTCATCGTCTCGTCGGTGCCCGTCGGTGTGAATATCAACGCGTCTATCGCAGCCTCGTCCAGTGCGTAGTCCAGCGGCACCGGCGCCCCGATGCCGCGACCGATCTCTTCGGTAGGCAGGAACTCGCGCAGGTGACAGACGCTCCAGCGCAGCTTCGGAAAACTGAAGTAGTTGGCATCGGGCTGCATGATCAGTTTGTCGTCCGGCGGCGGAAAGCCCTGCATCCAGCCCATGGCCCGCGGATCCGACTGCTCAGCATCAAGTTGCTGTGCCGCGGCTGGCATCCAAAGGGCCGTCGCGAATAGACCAAACAGGAACAGAGAGGTGTATCGAGCAAAGACCATAAGCATCACCTTGAAGTCCGTGATCGGGAAAACTGTGGTTGAACACACCGTGACCAGACGGCAGGACTGACGATACGGCACAGCAGCGCCGAATCAAAAACTGAGCGGGTCAGTCGTGAAAGTGTGCGTCGATGATTTCCTGTCCATTCAGCAAGTGATCGGACAAACGTGCGTGCAGCGGACTTGACCGCGGGATGTGTGCCAGCAGGTACTGCATCTGGTCAGCCAGTACGCGCCGACCTTTCAGGTAAATGTACTCGGCATAGTTGGGCGTGAATGGCACCGCAATCAATGACATGTTCGCCTGCTCCGGCGTGCGGCCACCCTTGAAGTTGTTGCAGCGACGACAGGCCGTGGCCACATTGCTCCATTTGTCGAGGCCGCCTTGCGACACCGGTGTAATGTGATCCCGCGTCAGGTCACTCGTCGGGAAGCGCATGCCGCAGTACAGGCAAAGATTGGCGTCACGCTTGAACAGCGTGCGGTTGTTGAGGGGAGGCACGTATTGGTCGCGGTTGGTCGACAGGCTCTTGCTGGAGCCGTGCGTCGCGATGATCGAGTTGACCTCGACCGAGCTTCGCAGTCCGGAGTGGCTGCAGTAGCCTCCGAACACGGTGTAGAGCAAGGTGCCGCAGTCGTAGGCGACCTGGTCCGCGTGATAGAGACGAACAGCCTCGCGGTAATCGATCCACTCCAGTGGCATACCGGCGACGTCCGTACGCAGAACCTGCTGCGACAATTCGGTGGCGATTCCTGCAAGCATTAACACACCCCGTTTGTGTCTTTCGCAATCTCATCCCGTGCGACTGCGTGACCGTAGTTTGCAGGAGTGAGGTAAAAAATCAACAGCTCACTCGCAGCGATTAACGCCGAGTATTTCAGAACAACGTGACTTTTTCATGAACCTTGTTAGCCAGCCGTTGACGCGAATTTTGCCAGGATAAGCGTAAAAAAATGTCGTTGCTGAAGCATGTTCGAAAAGGGAGAATCAAGGGTCTGCGCGTTGACAAGCCGGAGAAGACGGATGGCGGTAAGCCTGAAACTGGTGGACGAGACAACGTCCGGCGAGGTGTATCGGGAAACCGTGCTCGAGCTGGTGAGCGCCAAAGTTTCGGTGCGCGACCTGATCGAGCAGCGTGTCCGGTCCGAGGTGTCGCAGTACAACGCCGAAAATGTCACGAAATTGTTCTCCGGCCTTGTTCAGCCGCGGGGAGCTGAGCGGCGCGTGAACGGGTACGCACTACCGAACAAGCGGCAGATAGATGCCGATGAACAAGTCAGCAAGGCGCTCGACGCCTTCGAACGCAATGGCTTCTTCCTGCTGGTTGACGACCGTCAGGTAGAATCACTCGACGAAATGTTCGGCGTCACCGCCAACACGCGCGTGACCTTCGTCAAACTGATTCCTGTCGTCGGCGGTTAGTCCCGCGTGTTCGATTTCCTCAAGCGACTCGGCAAGACTCCACCTGCCGACAAGCCAGCTGTACCCGTCGGGCAATCATCCGTCGGCGACTTCGTTGCAGAGTATGTTCAGGCAATGGGCAGCAATTCGCAGCTCACCGCCTCCAGGCTTGAATCCGGTCAGCGAATTTTGTCCAGTAAACCGGCGCAGCGAGTCCGATATGTCCTCGACTGTCTGCAGCTGATCGACGAACAGTTCCCGGAATTCAAGCAGCTGGTCAGCCGGCGTATGTACACCTATCGAGATCCGATAGCTTACAGACGCCATGCTTTGCTCGAGCTGCTGCGCGCCCTGCTGCGCAAGAAGACGCCGTTCGATCGGGCGCAAGTCCTGGCGCTGCTGGACTGGCTCAGCGTGGAATTGCATCGCGGCAAGATATACAGCTTCTACGATCTACCTCTCGCGCCGACCCGCAAGGCCCTGGTCGACTATGTTGCCGGGGGCGGCGACGTTGACGGTTTCGAACCGGTCGTCGCCAAGATCGCTAAACGCCTGTCCAAGGCGCACGAAAAAAGTCACCGCAAATACGGCGCCGAAATGCTCAAGGCGATCGGTGCATCCAAGGCAAGCCTTCCGCTGAAGCCCGGTGAAGCCTGGAGCGACGCCGCGATTGGCTACCACAGCAGCTTGACCGGCGACGCTTGTGAATCCTTAAGTCGGCTCATCGAACACTGCGCGACGGCAGACGGTGGCAAGCCGACGAAGAAATGGACGAAGGCCGCCGAGTCCCTGGTTGAACAGCTCGACCGCGAGGCCCTTGTCGAACGGACGTCTGAATGGTTCTTGCTCGCCGATAAGCCGCGCACCGAGCCGATCACCTCGTGGTCGCGTTGGGCGCCAGATCCGAACCCGATGCTGGACCCGGAAAACGCCGATGTACTGAAGGGCCTGGTCTGGGTCTGCGGCATTATCGGCGAATCCGCCTCCGCGGATGGGCTGGGTAAGCTCGCGATGTCGACCTATCGGAAACTGCCCGGTGTCGGTCCGCGCGCCCCGAAGGTTGGTAACGCCACTGTCTGGGCCCTGGGACAGATTCCTGGCGACCACGCACTGGCCGCACTCGCCATCCTGAAAGTGCGCACGCGGTATAAGCCAGCGCAAAAAGGCATCGCGGCAGCACTCGCAGCTGCGGCGCAGCGTGCCGGCATGACACCGGAGGAGCTCGAGGAAATTGGCGTGCCGGACTACGGCATGGGCGAGGTGGGACTGCGCACCGAATCGTTCGGCGATTACACTGCGGAACTGCAGGTCTTAAGCGCCAGCAAGGTGGAACTTGGCTGGATCAAGCAGGATGGCAAGCGCATCAAATCGGTCCCGAAAGCGGTTCGCGAGGACTACCCGGATGAGCTCAAGGACCTGCGGCAGGCGAGCAAGGACATCGTAAAGATGTTGTCGGCACAAAAAGAGCGCATCGATACGCTGCATCTGCAGCAGCGACACTGGCGCTACGAGGATTTTGTGTCGCGCTATCTCGATCATCCGCTGGTGGGGACGCTCGGACGACGCCTGATCTGGAATTTCAACGTCGACGGAATCGACGTCAGCGGAATCTGGCACAACGGACAGATCATCCACCACGACGGTCAGAACCTCGACACGCTCGCTGCGGACACTGACGTCACCCTGTGGCACCCGGTAACCGCGACTTCCGATGACGTGGTCGCCTGGCGTGACTGGCTGGAGCGTCACGAAATCGTGCAGCCATTCAAGCAGGCCCATCGCGAGATCTATGTGCTGACCGCCGCCGAGGAAAACACAAGCGTCTACTCCAACCGGTTTGCCTCGCACATCGTTAAACAGCATCAGTTCAACGCACTGTGCGCTACTCGTGGCTGGCAAAACTCCCTGCGAATGATGGTTGATGAAGACTACGCCCCACCGACGCTGGACCTGCCGCAGTGGGGGCTTCGCGCCGAGTTCTGGGTTGAGGGCATGGGAGACGACTACGGCACGGACACCACCGAGGCCGGTTCATTCCTGTACCTCGCCACCGACCAGGTTCGTTTCTATCGAACGCAGGCAGCGCGCAACTCTGCACACGCCGGCGGCGGTGGTTACGTCACCTACGGCGCGGACAATGAGATCAGCCAGCCGCTGCCGCTGGCCGACATCGATCCATTGGTGTTTTCCGAAGTGCTGCGCGATGTCGACCTATTCGTCGGCGTTGCCAGCGTCGGCAACGACCCAAACTGGTCCGATGGCGGACCGGAAGGCCGCTTCTACGATTACTGGAACAGTTACAGCTTCGGCGATCTCGGCGAATCCGCCAAGACACGACGCGACGCACTGCAACGCCTGATCCCGCGCCTCAAGATTCGCGACCGGCTCAGTATCATCGACGGCCGCTTCCTGCGGGTACAGGGTGATATCCGTGCGTACAAGATCCACCTTGGATCCAGCAACATCCTGATGGAACCAAACGACCAGTATCTGTGCATCGTGCCGGCGCAGGGCACTGCCCGGAAATCCGATGAGGTCTTTCTGCCTTTCGAAGGCGATAACCGCCTGGCGCTGATCCTGTCGAAAGCCTTCCTGCTTGCGGACGACAAGCGCATCAAGGATCGTACGATTCTGAGCCAGATTCAGTTTTAGGAAACGGCATGACTGCAACCTCCAATATCGTAGCGATTCAGGTCGCTGTCGCACCTGTGTTTCTGTTGGTCGGTATAGCCGGGTTGCTCAACATGCTGTCGATTCGACTCGGGCGAATCATCGACCGCAAGCGTGTGATCGATAATCGACTGGAAGACTGTTCCAGGGCGGAGACCGTGGAGGTGTGCCGCTCCGAGCTGCTCATCCTGCACAAACGCATCCGCCTGGTTAACCGCGCCATTCAGTTCAGCGTTGCAAGTGCACTCGTTATTTGTGTGTTGGTCAGCGTTCTGTTCGTTGCCGAGTACATCGGGACCGACCTTGGCAATATTGTGGCCGGCCTGTTCATTCTGACGATGTTGATCATCATCGTCGCGCTGCTCGCGAGCCTCGCCGAGGTCAACCTTGCCGCACGGCAGGCACAGGAAGAAGCTGTGTCAGCCGTGGGCACCAGGGATGAGGACTAGCGCAGCGCCTTCAGCACCGCATCCAGCATGTCTTTCGCATCGCCGAATAACATGCGCGTGTTGTCCTTGAAGAACAGAGGGTTTTGCACGCCAGCGTAGCCCGTGGCCATGCTGCGCTTCATCACGATCGTTGTTTTGCCTTTCCAGACCTCGAGCACCGGCATGCCGGCAATCGGGCTGTCCGGTACTTCTTGCGCCGACGGATTGACGATGTCGTTTGCACCGATAACGATGGATACGTCGACGTCCGGGAAGTCGTCGTTGATCTCGTCCATCTCAAACACGATGTCGTAGGGCACCTTGGCTTCAGCCAGCAACACGTTCATGTGGCCCGGCATGCGACCCGCCACCGGGTGAATACCAAAGCGCACATTGACGCCCTTGTCGCGAAGCAGTCGCGTGATGTCGTTAACCGTGTGCTGCGCCTGCGCGACTGCCATGCCGTAACCCGGCACGATCATGACCTCTTTCGCGCCCTCCAGCAGGCCTGCCGTCTCTTCAGCTTCGATCGGGACAACCTCGCCCTGATCCTCGTCGCCGCCGGCGGCTGCCGCGCCACCCGTGCCGGTGCCAAAACCACCGGCAATTACGTTCAGGAACTTGCGGTTCATCGCACGGCACATGATGTACGACAGGATCGCGCCGGAGGAGCCCACCAGCGCGCCGGTGACGATCAGCAGGTCATTCGACAGCATGAAACCGGTCGCTGATGCCGCCCAGCCGGAGTAGCTGTTCAACATCGAAACCACCACCGGCATGTCGGCACCGCCAATGGCCATGACCATGTGAATACCGAACAGCAGCGCGATGACCGTCATGATCAGCAGCGGATTCATGCCGCCTCCGGCAGCCGCCTGCGAGACAAACTCCACGCCGAACCAGATCGACGCCAGCAACAGACCGAGATTCAGCCAGTGGCGGGCCGGCAACAGCAGCGGCTTGCCACCGATGCGCCCGGACAGCTTGCCGAAAGCGATGACAGACCCCGAGAACGTGACAGCACCGATCAGGATGCCGATGTAGATCTCGATGTTGTGAATGGTCTTCTCAACACCGGTGTAGGCCGACGTCGGATCCATGAACGACGCGTAGCCGACAAACACGGCAGCTGCGCCGACCAGGCTGTGCAGGATCGCGACAAGCTCTGGCATCTGCGTCATCTGCACGCGTTGTGCGAGGACGATGCCGATCGTGCCGCCGATCAGCAGTGATGCGATCAGCTCGACGTAGTTGGCCGTGACAACGCCGAACACGGTCGCAAGGATGGCGATGGTCATGCCGACGATGCCGTACCAGTTGCCGCGTCGTGCGGTCTCCTGGTTGGACAGGCCGCCGAGGGCGAGGATGAAGAGAATGGTCGCCGCGATGTACGCGACGGTAACGATTCCAGGACTCAGCATGTCGACCTCACTTCCTGAACATGTCGAGCATGCGACGCGTAACCGCGAAGCCGCCGGCGATGTTGATGCTCGTGATCAGCGCGGTAAACGCGGCGATCCACATGATGAGCTTGTCGGCCGAACTGATCTGCACCAGCGCGCCGATGATGATAATGCTCGAGATCGCGTTGGTGACGCTCATCAGCGGCGTGTGCAGCGCCGGGGTCACGTTCCAGATCACCATGTAGCCAACGAAACACGCCAGCACGAACACCGTGAAGTGCGCCATGAATGACGGCGGTGCGACCGCGCCGAGTCCGAGCAAGGCCAGGCCACCGATGCCCATAGCGATCAGCGGGCCCATGAATGACGACGTCTCGTCCGCCTCCTCGACGACCGGTGCCGGAGCCGGCTCGGCCTTTTTCGGTGCTGCGCTGAGTTTCGGTGCCGGCGGCGGCCACGTCGTCTCTCCGTCGAGACAGATCGTCGCGCCGCGTATCACTTCGTCGTCCATGTTGACGTTGATTACGCCGTCTTTCTCCGGCGTAAGGTCGGTCAGCAGATGGCGCAGGTTGGTGGCATACAGCTGGCTGGACTGCGTTGCCAGTCTGCTCGGCAGGTCCGTGTAGCCGATGATCGTGACACCGTGTTTGACCACGACCTGGTTCGGCTCGGTCAGCTCACAGTTGCCACCCTGTTCCGCGGCGAGGTCAACGATGACACTGCCGTCTTTCATCGACTCGACCATCTCGGCCGTGATCAGTTTCGGCGCCGGCTTGCCCGGAATCAGTGCCGTCGTGATGATGATGTCGACCTCTTCGGCCTGCTCGGCGAACAGGGCCATCTCGGCCTTGATGAATTCCTCGCTCATGATCTTGGCGTAACCGCCTTCGCCGGAGCCGTCTTCGTCATCGAAGTCGAGCATCAGGAATTCGCCATCCATACTCTCGACCTGCTCCTTGACCTCCGGACGAGTGTCGAAGGCACGCACGATCGCACCCATGCTGCGCGCTGCGCCAATCGCGGCAAGACCGGCGACACCGGCACCGATGACGAGCACCTTGGCCGGCGGGATTTTGCCGGCCGCGGTGATCTGGCCGGTGAAGAAGCGGCCGAAATGCTGCGAAGCCTCAACGACGGCGCGATAGCCACCGATGTTGGCCATCGAGCTCAGCGCGTCCATTTTCTGCGCGCGGGAGATGCGCGGCACGCTGTCCATCGCCATGACGGTCGCGCCGGACCGGGTCAGCGTTTCCAGCAGCTCTGCGTTCTGTCCCGGCCAGATAAAGCTGATCAGTGCCTGGCCTTTTTTCAGTTTCGACGTCTCGTCGCCCTCCGGTGCACGCACCTTGAGGACGATGTCACTGTCCTGCCAGATCGCATCGGCTGACGATACGACCGACACGCCGGCCTCCTCGAACGCCGCATCGCTGAACTTGGCCGCCTCACCGGCGCCCGCCTCAACAGTGACTTTGAAGCCCAGCTTCTGCAGCTGAACGGCAACCTCGGGCGTCGTGGCGACGCGTTTTTCGCCGGCGTGTATTTCTCTCGGTACACCGATCTTCATGCAGTACTTCTCCGGTAATGCGGACCGTTCCGGGACCGGACGGTCGGCCGATTTTTTTGAATCCGCGCAAATGTAGCAGTTAGCGCCTTCCAGTCACAGTTGTGACCGGCTAGCAGGATTCAAGCACGGCTGCGGGCAGGATTGGTGTCAATTTTTGTATCGCAGTGTTCGTTTTTCTGAACACCGCCCGGCAGGACACCGGTTTAGCGACGGTCGCGGCGCTGTTCGCGACGCTGTCGCAGACGCTCGCGAAGGTTTTGCCGTTCCTCGGGCGACATTCGCTGCCAGCGTTCGCGCAGCAGCTCACGGCGCTCCCTGTTCATTCCCTGGAAACGTCGGAAATTCTCACGGATGCGCTGCTGCTGCTCGGGAGGCAGACTGCGATACACCTCGTAGCGCTCACGAATGAGTTGCCGACGCTGGTCGCCCAGTGCACGCCAGCGTCCGAAACGCTGCTTCGATGCTTCGCGCTGCGCCGGCGTCATCGACGACCAGCGCGCGGCACCGGTCGCCAGCCGCTGGCGACGATCAGCCGGCAGTTCGGCCCAGCTGTCGCGGAACGAGCTCAGCACCTGCTGCTGGTCAGCGGACAGGCTGTCCCAGGCGACGTCATCGGCGAATACCGCCGTGCTCGTCAGCAGGAATACCAGTATCAGTGCTCTAACTCTCATCGTCAGTCTCTTCGCCGTCATCGGCATCTTCGCCGGCGTCGTCCTCGTCCGGTTCCGGAGCGTCAAACAGCAGCCAGTCTTCATCGGACTCGTCCCAGCTGCCAAGGTACTCCAGGAACGCCATGTCCGTCTCGACCTCGGCGTCCTCGTCGGTCGGCTCGTTCGCCGGACCGACCAGCAGCAGCATCGCGAGCGGAAGATCAGCCCAGATCAGCATCGCTCCCGGCTTCCACGAGATCCAGCCAGTCGTAAAACTCCAGTTCTTCGAGCATATCGAGGCTGTCGTCGCCGAGCAGAATCTCGAAATCCGCCGCCGTACTGCCTGGCGGCGTCTCGACCACACCGGGCGACTGCACCATGACGACAGCGATCACCGCGGCGGCCGCAAGCCCTCCGGCCGGCGCCCAGCGCGTCAGTGGCCGGCGCGAACCCGCCTGGGCCAGCGCCGCCTGCCGCGAGCGATTCAGCTTCGACAGCGTTGCCGCGTCGAGCCCGTCGACGCTCTCGTCAAACAGTTGCCTGGCTTTTTTGTCCAGTGGCTCAGTCATGTCCAGTGTTCTCCCAACGTGTCCCGCAGGCGGTGAACCGCCCGCGAATAATGCGTTTTTACGCTGCCGGCACTGCATCCCATCGCGGATGCGGTGCCTTCAACGTCCAGCCCTTCAAAGGTCCGCAGCATGAAAGCCTCACGCTGGCGGGCCGGCAAGTCCTGCAGCGCCTCCTCCAATGCCGTCATCGCCTCGCCGGTCTCAACAGACTCCTCGGGCGTGCGGCCCGCCGGATCGGGCGCATGCTCGACCGGATCATACGCCGGCTCGTCGTCGCCGGCGCGACCGAACCAGGCCATCACCTTGCCGCGCACCGCCTGACGGCGGTGAAAGTCACGGATGCCGTTTTGCAAAATGCGATAAAACAGCGGCGACCACTCGGCCTCCGGCTTGTTTGCGTAGTTGCGAACCAGCTTGATCATCGCGTTTTGCACCAGATCCAGCGCATCGTCGCGATTGCGCACTGCGATTTCCGCGTAGCGCAGCGCGCGACGCTCGATCCCGGCGAGAAAGCGATTTAACTCGTCAATATTCTGCAGCGTGTTCGCTCCGTCGTCGCGCTCCTCGCACGATACCGCAAGAGCGGGGTTGAAAGCGTCCATTCGTTCACCCTTCAAGGCGCCGCCCGCTTGACTCCGGGTCGACTCCGATTAACGTGTACTTCCTTTAAACGTGTCAGTGACCGTTCGGTTGACACCGCGAGACCATGTCCGGCCCATCCATCGTCAAAATTGCCGTCAACGTGCCGTTGTCGAGGGAATTCGACTACCGCATCGACAGTGTCGTGCCGGCAGTCGGCAGCCGTGTGCGCGTGCCATTCGGGCGGCGCGAGCAGGTCGGCGTCGTGCTGGCGACGGCGGACTCCAGCGACGTCGATTTAACAAAACTCAAAACCCTGGCCGAAGTCATCGATAGCGATCCGTTGCTGTCGGCAGACGACCTCTGGCTGCTGCGCTTTTGCAGCGACTACTACCACCACCCTGTAGGCGAGGTGGTGGCGGCGGCCCTGCCCGCGGCGTTGCGACAGGGCCGGTCCCTGCAGGATCCGGTCGAGCATTTCCGCACGACGATGGATGCCGGCGACGAGCTGCAGCGGGCACCCAGGCAGCGGGCCTTGTACGACCTGCTGGCCGATGCCGGACCATCCGGGCTGTCCGCGCCAACCCTGAACACACTGGAAGACAATTGGCGCGGGGCGGCCAAAGCCCTCATTGACCGTGGGCTGGTGGCGCGATTTGACGCGGTTGCTACACCGTCTCGCCCGACACTGTCCGCGCAGCCCGGACCGAAACTGAATCCCGACCAACAAAGGGCCATCGACGCCGTCGACGCCAGCGACGGTTTCGGCTGCTTCGTCATCGACGGGGTCACCGGCAGTGGCAAGACCGAGATCTACCTGCAACTCATCGAAGCGACACTCAAGCGCGGTGAACAGGTGTTGGTGCTCGTGCCCGAGATAGGCCTGACACCGCAGCTCGTGAATCGATTCGAACAACGCCTGGGTCTGCGCCCCGCATACGCGCTCCTTAACCTTCAAACTTACTTCACCGCAGGCCCCAAGGAAGCGCGCGCCTGGACGATCCGGCGCGGCACGCGCGCGCCTCAGGCGGCGGGCGTCATCCACGGCGATTTCG
>JBCCNM010000055.1:0-19355 GCA_039025835.1 Pseudomonadota bacterium
ATTCTCGCGTGCTCGACGAACGCGGCCTTGTTGTCTGTCGGTACCGCTATGACAAAACCGTCGATGTAACTCATCGCAACTCCCCTTCTCAACAGGCAAACACCGTAGCAGGCAAACGTCACCGTTCAACACAGACACGGCGGCTGTCAGACAGCATAGCAGACGCGACAAGTCGCAGAGACTATTGCGCCGCGGTCGGCCCTGCCCGCCGCTGGCTGACTGTGCGCTTGATCCACGCGACCGCGGTGTCGAAGGTCTCCGGAAAATTGTTGTGACCCACACCGGAAAACAGCACGTAGTGGTAGTCGTGCCCGGCATCCTGCAAAGCGCGCAGGCGCTCTATCGACAAATCCACCGGCACGCTGCCGTCATTTTCACCGAACAACCACAAACCGGGCGTATCAAGTTTCGCCAGGTCCTCGGAGGCATCGGTGTCTCGACCGAGAAAGTCCGGCCAGACGTACGGCGTCGTGCGCGCCGCCAGCGCCTCGGCATAGGCAGGCACGCGGCCAGCATCGAGGTCGCGCGTGTGTTTGCTGAAGATATCCTCTTCACTGATCGCACACACCGGACCACTCCAGAGTGCCAGGAAATCGACGTCGCTGCCGAAGGCCGCGAGCGGCACGATCCACCCCGCCTGGCTGATCCCGGTCAGGCCCAGCGGCACACCCTGAAGCTCTCTCTCTTCGGAGAGTCGCGCCAGCGCAGCGCGCGCGTCAGCAGCCAGTAGTTTCAGGTTGGCTTCACTGACCGCTTGCTCGCCTTCGTAGTCCCCGCCCGAGTTACCCACGCCGCGCTTGTCGTAGACCAGGGCGGCGACGCCACGACGTGCGAACGCATGTCCGACAGCCAGGTTGCGTGCCTGCGCGCCAGAGCCGTGCACAAACACCACTGCCGCCACCGGCGGTAGCTGGTCGGGGAGTACGAGGGTGCCCTCAAGCGTCGTATTGCGACTGTCGAAACTGACGACGCGTTCCGACACCGTGTCGGCACTGGCGATCTCAAGCCCGCCTGAAAGCAAGGCCATACCGAGCAGAGCGCACAACCGCATACCGTTCTCCTGAGCCGCGCCATGCGGCTCTGTGATCGTTACGCAGTATAGCGAAGCCATTCCGGCTACAAGCGCACCCGAAAGAGCCGGACACGGTCTCGACAGGATTAGAGACTTTGTCCGGCGATGTCGGTGCTCCGCTTACTCGAAGGCGTACGACACACCCAGCGCCAGCACCGGGTACAGGTCGTAGTCTTCCAGGTCATCTTCGTAGGCGATGGCCTCAGCGTCGAGCTCGCTCTGGAAGGCCGGGTCGTTGGACAGCGTGCCGCCCGTCGACAGGATCTGCACACTCGAGCTGCCCTGAACAAGGACGCCGAGATCGACATTGAAGCGCAGATTGGATGAGCGATTGAAGTCATAGCCGATGCCGAAGTACGGCGCGACGTCGTCGAAATCCGCAGTGGCTGACAAAACGCCGACCTCCGCCTGTGTGTAGGTCTGGTCGCCAATGTCGTAGAAGTCCGCCGGTAAGGCGACACCCTGAATCCTGTTGTCGTTCAGAATAACGCCGCCGCTGAAACGAAAACCGGTCTCGAACGGCCGAAAGTCCGCCAGCAAGGAAATCGAGGACAGCTCGAGATCACCGTCGTAATCGACACCGTCGAGGTCATCCTCGTAGCTGTAGTCGTATTGATTGAAGGCGCCGCGCAGGCCCCATTTCTCCGACAGGTCGTAGGTGCCTTCAATGCCCAGACCGAGCGTGCCGACCTTGACACCGAGCGATGTGTCCGCCTGAGCTGCCGATGACACGGCGAGGCTCAGAATCGCTGTGATTGCGAGTCGTTTCATGCTTGTTCTCCTTATTGCCGATGTTTCCCCGTGACGGCTTTTGTCGCCGCGACTGTGTGGGTCGCCATGACCGCACACCATCAGGCTAGGTACGCCAGCAGGGCTGCACCTTACGAGGGACTTACGGTTGTGTGGAGATTGGCGGAGGAGAAAATCCGCTTTTTTTTCAGTAATTTAGAAAGCCGTTACAGACCGGAATCGGCCTGCAGTCGATCGCAAAAGCCGAGGTTTCTACCGGGCCGTGACTCGTTGAGTAACGGTGTCGACGGGCTGCGCTGCAGCGACGCTGCCACGTCACTGTAACCGGGCAAGGCGCGAACAGCATCCAGTGCGGGATTTTTCTCGAGTTCCCACCAACCGAGAATGCGCCAACCGCCCGCGAGCGCCTCTTGCAGCCGTTCGAGCGCGGCCTCCGGGCCGTTGACGATATTCTCCGCCACGATGTCCGACAGCCAGGTTCCAAACCACGCCTTGCGCGGCACGCGGTCCGCGACCGCCAGCACCCGAGTGGCCAGTTCACGGGCACGATCGGACTCGCCGGCCATCTCATAGGCGTATGCAAGATCTGCAACCATCCGGATGTTGGTCTGCGTCACCTCGATCGATTCGCCGCGCAACGCGTCCGGGTACAGCGCGATCGCACGATACGGGGCGCCGGACGCGATGGCCTGGTCGCGCAGATAACGAAGCGCGACCGGATCCGGGCCGTAGCTCGCGATCAGCGATGCTGCCGACGATGCCGACTCCGTCGCATCGGTGTAAACGCCGTAGGCCAGTCTTGCGAGTGCCGTCCAGTAGGCCTGGTAGCCACGCTCACCCGGCTTTACCAACCATTCAGATGCTGCCTCGGGATCACCGGCATCGAGATAAATCAGTGCCAGCATCGCCGGCGGGATGGCGCCGGTGGTATCGATCTCGACGGCGCGCTGCATGCGCATGGCGGCATTTTCCAGATCGCCGTGTGCGCGCCACAAATACGCCCCGATGCCGAACTGCGTGTTCATCATCCCCGGCGCAATATCCACCGCGCGCTGGTACAACTTGCCAGCGCAGGCATAGTCGCCGGTGTACTCCGTGTTCATGCCGGCGGCGACCGACAGCAACGGCGATGCCGGCTCAACCGCCAGCGCGCGGTCGAACACCGCGACTGCCTCCTCGAATCGGAGCTGCGTGTGCAGTAGCCAGGCGAGCGCACCCAGTGATTCGATATTGCGCGGGTCGAACTCAAGCGCGGTACGGTAAGCCTGCTCTGCCTCACCTTGCCGCCCGCCGAGTTCGGCGAGGCGGCCGAGTGCCGCGTGCACCTCTGCCCGATTCGGTGACAGTGCGAATGCGCGTTCGGCATACACTTCCGCCAGCTCATAGGCTTCGTTCGAGGACTTCACGCCGTGGAAATTCAGGACAAATTGCGCTTCGACCAGACCTTCCATCGCCTGCACCAGGTCGTTGTCCATCGACAGGGCATCGAGAAAGGCCTTTTCCGCCTCAGCGGCCGCTACGGAGCCCCGCTGCGACAGCCAGTTTCGACCGACAAGATAGGCTCTGTAGGCATCCATACGATCGGTTTGTGCAGTCCTCGGCAGCGACGCCACCGGGTCCGCATCGATCGAATCCGCCACCGAAAACAGCACCATCCGCGCAATATCGGACTGCACGTCCAGAATTTCCTCAAACGGACGGTCGAAATTGCCCGACCAGGCGTGCAGACCGGAATCGGCCTCGATGAGCTGCGCCGTGATGCGCAGCGCATCGCCGTCTTTGCGAACGCTGCCCTCAACGACGTAGTTGGCACCCAGCAGATCACCGATGCGGCGAATATCGCCGGTCTGTGACGCGACGGCAAACGACGACGTGCGACCGACAACGCCGTAACGGCGCTGTTCAGTCAGCGCGTGGATAATCTCTTCAGCAATGCCGCGTCCGAGATACGACTGATCGCCGTCTTCGCTCATGTCTTCAAAGGGCAATACCGCGATCACCGGTGGTTCAGCGCTGACCGCGTCGACCCCGTCTTGGGGAACCTGGGTCAGCACCCAGAGGACGGCGGCCAACACAAGGCCGGCTGCTGCGATCCAGCTTGGTTTGAAACGTG
This sequence comes from Pseudomonadota bacterium, assembly GCA_039025835.1. Taxonomy (GTDB): domain Bacteria; phylum Pseudomonadota; class Gammaproteobacteria; order Steroidobacterales; family Woeseiaceae; genus UBA1847. The sequence goes on from JBCCNM010000055.1 coordinate 3,936, forward strand.
TCGACTCGGGCTCGGTTGCCGGCGCCGATAGTTCGGACTCGATGACCGTAACCGGCGCGATCAATCGGTAGCCGCGTTTGCGTATCGTCTCGATGTACTGAGGTTGGGTCGTATCGTCGTCCAGCGATCGACGCAGCGTGGCAACCAGTTTGTAGATCGGGTTGTCGGATACGATGCGTCCGTCCCAGACGGCATCGACCAGTTCGTCGGCACTGAACACGTATTCGGGGCGAGACGCCATGTGCTCGAGCAGGCGTGAGGCGAGCGGCTCGAGTTCAACCTGCCGATCGTCCCGGCTGAGCCGGTTCAGCTGTGGCTCAAACAGCCACTCGCCGATGCGAAACTGCGTGGTACCCCCGCTGCCTGGCAAATCCGACTCCTCCCATCATCCCTGGCCAGCCCGGACTGCGGTCGGCCTCCTGCCTGTTAGGTCACGCTCCGCTTAATAGTAAGCAGAAATCCACACCAGCGTAAGGCTGATTTGGTCGCCGGGTGAAATCGGATTTTCTCGAGGTCCAGCGTGGACCTTGAGAAATACGAATAGAAACGTCGCAAGCCTTTATCGCGGCGGACGAAATACGTAGTCGTCCGGCACTTTTCGCGACCGGAAACGATTCCCTGAAACGACCGAGTCATAGACAAAGGTCGAGGAATTCAGTGCGACAATCCGGTAGGCGAGATAGTTACCGGGACGTTCAGGCGGGACCTCGTAGGACTCGCCGTTGATCATGCCACCCTGCGTTATGGTGAAGTGTACGTCGCCGGACACCCCCCAGAGCCCGTTCTCTGTGTATTTCCGAATCCGACGTCCGTCCAGATACTCCTCAAAGTTCATCGTGTACTTGCCGTCGGCGGTCAAGGTTGCAAGGACTCGCCAGAGTCCGCCTTTTGTTGTCTTCTGGCTGAGAAACCACGTCCCGATCAGGTTTTCTCGGTTTTGCAGAGTGTCCAGTGGCGCGCGATTGACGTTTGGATCTACCGGGTTTTGCGCGATGGAGACAGCGCAAAGCAGACACAAGGCAAACAGCAAGACTAAACGACTCATAGATTCACTCTGCTCGGGATTTAGCGGATTTAGCGTACCTGGCAGGCACAGGTTAGCCAAGCCGAGCCGGGAATCGTTGCAGACTAAAGGGCCGCGAGAGTTCGCGGCCCAGGTACTGTTGTTCTGAGATCGGCACCTATTGCGAAGCCGGCAAGACCCGCGAATTGCGCAGCACCGCCGCCGAGACCAGTGTGATTAACAAACCAACCGGAAAAATCTCAAGCAACGTGATCGGCACGCGGAACAGCGGGTTGCTATAGCGCTCGGCCATGATGTCCATTTCGGCCTGCAATTCGGCCAGCTCAGCGGCGGTCGCACCGGCGGCTTGCTTCTGCTCGATCAGCGACTGCGTGTACTGCTCCATGAACGCGTAATCGGTGAGCGATAAGTTGATTTCCCAGGCGACGACATAGATCAGGCTGGCGACCAAAGTAATGCCGATGCCGACCTTGAACGCAGTGCCGAATTTAATAACGCCACCGAGCTCCCGGTCCCGGTAACCCTTGATCGCGACGAAGATCATGCTGAATGCAATGATCATGACCGCGTACCCGAGCCACTCCAGGCCTGCCAGGTGCTCGCTTGCGCCGTCCATCGCGAGACTCAGTGCGACAGACAGGGCGATGATGGTTCCGGCGATCAGGCCGTAGGTGGTGATGGTTTTTCTCATGTCGATCTCCTTGCGGGCTTTGGGTGTGGCCACGCTACTCAAATCGACCGGCTAACCCTATCACCCGAAGGTATGATTTTCGCAAAATCAACCGTTTGTACGAGTCAGCCGTCAAACGATCAGGTTCAGCTCCCTGGCCCGGCTGACCGCCTGCGTGCGGCGGGAGACCTCGAGCTTGCGGTACAGGCTGGCGAGATGGGTTTTTATCGTGTTGGGTGACACAAAAAGGCGATCGGCCATCTCCCGATTCGAATGGCCGGCCGCGAGGAGTTCGAGCACTTCGTATTCCTTATCACTGATCTTCAGGGCATCGAGCGCCTTGCGATTCACCGTCGGATCCGCCGCTCGCGGACCGCGCGTCAGCCGATGGCCAACCCAGACTCCGAGCACCGTGAATCCGACCGCAAGTACCATGACGTACAACTCGGTCGACATCAGTCGAATTGCGTACTGGTGTTCCATCCACTGCAGAAGTACAGCGCCAACCGCCAGCGCCAGGGCGTACAGCAGGATAGTCTTCTTCATTGGCACTGCCAGTTACCACATAACGCTTTCAGGCAAGCGCTCTCAACGAAGCGGGCCGATAGTGTGATCTTGGTGATCAACCGAGCCAAGCGGCTTGTCCGGATCGTCAAGATGTTTAACAAATCGGTAGATACCCGCCGCGGCCAGTGCAAATGCCCCAAGGAAAATCAGAAACCCTCCAAAAGTCCACGGGCTGTCGAATGCACCCTGTGCGAACAGGAGATACGCGGCCCCAAGACTGAACACCAAAACGATCATCCGGAACAACGCCCAACGTCGTGAGCTCATCCGCTTGTGGTTGGCCACACCAATTCCTTCTAAAACACGGCCAGCTGCTCGCGCCCTGACAGGATAAATAAGCACCTAGAACCGGGCTGTAACACCTATGCCGTAGAACTCATTGTCGATATCAACCCCGGGAATTTCTTCGTTCTGGCTGGTGCCGAGACTCGCGAAGACCTCGAATCCTGGCGTGACGAACCAGCGCCCGAACAGGGTGTAGCGACTACCGTCGTCGAGAAAATCATCCGTTGCGCTGACGATGCGCAATCCGAAGGCAATATCCTGCGTTGGATACAGCGAACCGGACACGCTGAGCTGATCGTCGCCCTCGTCTGCCAAAAGAACACCGGCATCAAAGCCGTATTGCCACGTCTCCGTCAGACGACCCAGGTGCTGGAGATCAAACGCAATATCGGTGCCATTGGATTCGCCAGCGATACTGAGGGCGCTGCCCGAATCCACGTCCGAGTTGAGCACCGTGATACCAACTGTAGTCAAGTCACCCAGGTAAAGACCGCCACCGACAGCGATCACCGTCACATCAACGTCCGAATCACCACCACCGCTTGTGTCCAGACTGCCGACGGACAAACGTCCGTCAACGAACCAGCCGGAGTCTTTCCAGACATAGCGTCCACCGACGGCGAATTCATCACCCTCCAGCACCGCCTCAAACGGTTCTATTTCGACAGGGCTTATGACGATTGCGGGCGGCGGCGGGCCTGGAAGCACCGCATTAAGCTCGGTGGTCTCCAGTCGGCTTGATACATCCAGCTGCTGATAACCAAACGACAGAAACGACGCGCGGCTAGCGAACGCTGCACGGCTGCGAGGTGCAGAGCCCACCTCAACCTCATCCAGGTACCAGCGAGCGAATAAGCTGGTCGTGTCATTATCCGTTGTGGATGTGATCGTCGGTTGCGGCTCGGGCGGCGGGGTCACCGGAAAACCGAGAAACAAAGGGGTGGTCAGCTCTATCTCATCAAAAACCAGCTCGGCACCCGCTTCAAACTGAAATGAGTCAGCCATAGCGCCTGAAGCGGCAAAGACCATTGCAAAACACCAGCCAGTCGCAAAGCCGCTGATCTGCTTGCGAATGGACTTTCGATGAAAGTGTTGTGAGTCTGACAGCCTTTCAAGGTCCTTCATGAATCATCTCCTGTTCCTTCGGATATACGGGTGCCGACAGTGCAATTTCCGGCTTCACCTGCGCAATAGATAGCATGATTAGCGCGACGAACCTACCGTACCATCACGCGCCGGCTGCTGCTTACTCGTCCCTGGTGTTCAATCACGTCAGGTACATCGATTCTCCGACCATAAGGAAGCCACCGAAGCGCATCACGACAGCCAGTCCACAGCCAAGGGCAGTGAAGCTATTTGCCTGCGCAACGAACGCAGACTGCGGCTCAGCAAGCTGAATGCATCCAGACGACGTCGATTGGACTGCAGGTACATCAGGGCGGCGCGGCGCGCCCTTCTTCAACGATCACCGACATGCTGGTTACCGCCTCGACATAGTCGTACGCGACTCCCAAGGATGCCGCGTTTCCGATGACGCCGACCAATCCCCAGAAGGCCACGATGCCGGCGAAGAGAATTTTCCGATTTCTTGTCATGGTCGACGTGCCTCCATGAGAGAGGGTTGCAAACCAACACTCCCGAGCAAGACGACATTCATCGACCTCCCCAACCGATAGCCGTAACTCGGGCGCTTGATCCGATCGACCATTGGCCAGAGCTGGACTAATTCACCTTGTCTAAAGTGTCCGTTTTCGCAAAATCAGCAGGCACAAACATCCGGTCGAGACTCGGGTCCGCCAGTCGATCCACAAGCGCTCGAATGCGCATGACCAGCTCGGCACGAACGCTGCGAAGCTCCTGGATCTCCTCCCGCAGGCGAGCCAGTCGCAGCAGTGACGCCACAGAGGCAAGCAATGAGGCCTGTGCCTCGATGACGCGCACCGACGAGAAAAAACTGACGACCAGCACGACTAAAGCCATGACGCCCCAGCCAGTGCCAAACGCGAGTCCTACCAGTAAGGCCGCCGCGAGGTACACCAGGGGCAACAGCAGCATCGTTGAAAACACTTTCAGCGTCGCAACGTCGTCCATCTCGTAGCTGAAGCGTTCGCCCACGGCGGCGGCAATCCAACCGACCGGCAGATGAAGGATCGCGCCGGGTATAGCGATCGGCAGTAGCGCCAGCATCCACAAGGTGCGAGTCAGCACTTTGCGGGTGATATCGGAGAGCGACATGTCGCCGCGCAGCTGGTAATCCTTCAGGCCGAGCATATCGAGACGCGCCTGGTAGTTTTCCGCATCGATCCGAAAGGCCTGCACGTCGGGATCGTCGTCCTTGTATCCCTCGATAAAGCGACGATTGAGATCGACATACTGCGCAGGCGTCAGCGACGCTGTCGCCGGTTTGTACAGACGCCGACTGGTCTGTGCGAATCGCCAGGTGTTCCAGTCCGGCGCATTAATCGTCACGGCTCGCAGCGACTCGGTCAGCACCGCCGTCAGCTCGCGCACTGCGGCCTCGGGATCGGCGCGGTATTTTTCAGCCCACTGTTCATCGACGACGATCGGCTCGCCAAACTCGAGCATGACCTGGCTGCGAAATCGATGGCGGTGGATGTAGTTGAGCCCGCAGGGCACGACGGTCGCGTAGCGCTTGCCGCGATCAGCCACGGTCAGTGCGATGCGCGCAGTCCCCGTTTTCAGCTCCATCAGGTGAGATTCGGTGTGGCTCACTCCCTCCGGGAAAACACCCATGCAGTTGCCTGCCTCGATCACCTCGTAGAGCTTTTCAAAGGCTCCCGAGTTGTCGGCCTGCGAGCCGTGCTCCGCGCGCGGATACACAGGCACCGCACCCGATGCGTTCAGCAGTGAACCGAGACCGCGAAATTTCCACAGCTTGGCGTTCACCATAAAATGCAGCGGCCATCGACCGCAGCGAGCGGCGATCAGCCAGCCATCCATCAGCGCATTCGGATGGTTGCCGGCAAAGATCACCGGACCGTCTGCCGGTATGTTTTCGGCCCCCACGACGTCGATGCGCCGGAAAAACGTCGTCGTTATCACGCGTACGAGGCCTCTGCAAAATCGCCTGAGCATCGCCGGTCTCCGCTTCTTCGGTCGGATACTGACACTGTGCGGTTTTCGTGTGACGCGTGCAAGCGATGACGGTGCATAAAAAAAGCCGACCCCTTACGGGGCCGGCAGCGCGGAGAAACGCATTGGGGATCGGGGATCAGCGCTGGTTGGCAGCGACCGGGGTGGACTCGTCGATGAACACTTTCAGCGTTACGCGACGTTCCAGCGCGAGGCTGTCGGCCTTCTCGTCCTGGGCGACTGCCTCGCCGTGCGCATTGAAGCTGATGCGCTGTGCCGGGACACCGGCAGCGATGAGCTGATCGCGAACAAAGTGAACACGACGCTCGGACAAGCCCTGGTTGTATTCCGCATCGCCACGTTCGTCGGCAAATCCGTCAAGCTGGATGCGGACATCGTTCATACCGGCAAGTGTTGCCGCCAGTTCGGACAGTCGCTCGCCGGTCGTATCGGCCAGTGCGTCCTCGTCAGTACGGAACAGCAGGTCCATTGCAATACCGGCCTGCATCAGATTCACGAGCTCGGGGCGCGCGTACGGTTCGATCCGGCGAATCTCGCTGAGCAGTTCTTCGTTGCTGCCGCGCAGTTCGATGACGCCATCGTTCAGGCGGGCGACCTTTGCCTGCGAGGTGTCCAGTGCTGCACTCAGATGCTCAATTTCCTCGTTCTGGTTGTGCATCTTTTCGCCGATCAGCACACCGATGCCGGCGCCGATAACAAATCCGAACGGGCCTGCTGCGGCCGCACCGATGACGGCACCACTGCCAAAGCCGATTGCTTCGGACTTGGATGTCGTACGCGATGAATCAGCGGCGTTTGCGCCGCTTGCAAGGATCAATGCCGAGGTGGCGATAACGGCTGTGACTGTCTTTTTCATGTTCAATCTCCTGTTAAGTGTTGGCCGTCGCTGCGACCGCCTTCAGGAGTAGTTGAACGCCGAAATCAGGATCAGAAACTGCCGGCTCGTGGAGAACCGGCGATCAATTGTGGCGAAAAATGGTGGCGTGCTTAATAGTTCGTCAACGCGACATAGGTGCCGCCGTTTCGCTCACACAGCACGCGCATCAGGCGCGAGTAGCGAATGGACTCCGCCGGGATATTGTTGATGCCGCCAAAGCGGATCGGGAAGCCAACGCCGTGGATGCGCACGAGACGCTCACCGGAGGCACCCACGCGATTGACCGCATCCACCTGCTGGATAACGCGCTCGACGGAGCGGCCGGCGAAATCGTCACCGAACACGTACAGGCTGATCTTCCGGTCCGGTTTCCAATAGGTGCTGATCGCGTAAACAATACCGTCCACCGGGTTACTGTCGCTGAACGGACGCCAGGTGCGCATCGTGTTTACGATCGCCTCCCGACGTCCCGGCGTGTCCGGAATCCAGCGACCCCGGTACTGCTGGAACATATAGTTGCCGTTGTCATTCAGAATCTGGATGCCCTTGACCTGCGGATAGACGTCCAGGGTCTCCGTGAGCGTCTGTATCGCCCGGTCCCAGTTGAACTGCTGCATACTGCCGGAGGTGTCGATGATAAAAATCACGTACTCACTGTCGACCGGAATCCCGGCGACCGCATCGTCATCGGCGCGGCGATAGTAAGGCTGCAGTCGCCGCATCTCTTCAGTGAGTCGTTGCCTGGTCCTCGACAGTGCACCTTCGTCAACAATGGATTCAGCGTCGGCCTGGGCCGCTTCATACTGGCCGCGAATCGAACTCAGGTCGCCCTGCAGTGTGGCCAGTCGTATCTTGGTGTCGGACGCCTGCTCACGGAGATCGACCATCTCGCGATCGAGAATGTCGGTCTCGCCGCGGATATCAAAAAGCTCCTGCTGAAGCAGCGCAATCAGGGACTCAAGATCGTCCTGAGTCTTTTCGATGATGACCGGCTCATAGATTTTCGACAGCACCAGCAGCAGGATGATGGCACCAAAGCCGCAACAGATGCAGTCCAGGAACGACAGGCTGAAGGCTTCAACGTTACGCCGTTTTTTCTTCATCTCACGTCCTTCATGCTACGGCCAGTCCTGGTTAATCGACATGAACGAACCTCGCGAGTTGTACGCCAGGCTCCAGTAGAGAATGGACGCATCCATATCGCCTTCCATCGGGTACAGAAGAATATTGACCGGTACGCGCGGCGGCAGTTCACGGATCGCCCGGGTGAACAGCGCCTGGCGCTCGCGACCCGTGACAAAGCGCTTGTTGGTGGTTTCCTCCTCCAGTGTCGGCAAACCGTCGACCAACAAAATGATGTTGTCCGGCAACGGTGTCAGGCTGCCGGCGATTTCGAGGGCGGCACGCATGTTGGTGCCGTTCTCGGGCGGTGTGCGACGCAACACGCGAATCACTTCACCGATCTGCGCCGTGTCGTCCGCTTCCAGCCAGATGCCACCGCTGCCCTTGATCACGGGTTCCACGGTGTTGTTAAACATGTACACCTGGAACTGCGTGCCGGGTTGGAACTGGGCGGTTAACCAGTCGACACTGGCGACCACCTGACGCCACTTCGACGCCCGCAGTTTCTCGTTGATGTCCATGTTGCGACGACGAATGATATTCACGAGCCGGTCGTCCAGCATACTTGCGGAACGGTCGACCAGGATCAGCGTGCGTTCACCGCCGAGTTTCAGTCCGGTCAGGTACTGCCGGTCACCGTCGCCCTTGAATTCCCGCGCGCGCGTGCCGCTCTCACGCTCTTTCGCCTCCAGCGCAAGCAGCCGCTTGACCTCCTCCTCGAGGCGTTCGATGTCGGACTGCAGATTTTCAATGCGTTCGATCTTGGCGAGCGAGTCTTCGTCATACGCCGCCAGTTCCTTGCGCAACTCCTCGATCAGCGCGATTACCTCGATAATCCGGCCTTCTGCCGTCTCGGTCTCATCCTCAAGCTCCTCGCGGGTATTGCGTGCCAGGACCAGGTTCTTGCGGCCTTCGAGGATCTCGACTTCCAGCTTGCGAGTTTCTGCCATCAGGTCTGTCGGTTTCGGTTCGGTTTCTTCCTTGACCTGCGCATTGATGATCATGAAGAACAGGATGACGGCACCAAAGCCGCAACTCATGCAGTCCAAAAAGGACATGCTGAAGACTTCGAACTGTCGACGACGGCGCGCCATCTCAGGTCAACGCCCTGATGAGCTCAAGCTCAAATCCGGGTGTACCGAGTCGAAGCGTGTCGCCGTTTTGCAGCACGACGGAACCGTCGATGCGGTGACCATTCAGGAATGTGCCGTAACGACTGTGGTCTTCGACCACGCACTGCCCACCCTCGCGAACCACGGAACAATGCCGGCGGGAAACCCCGGGCATGTCGCGACCGAAATCGATCCAGCGCGCACCGTCGCTGGACTGTGAACCCAGCACCAGCGGCCGGTCATTCACCGGATAGGCGACGTGATCGAACAGGACGTGGGTAGGCTGCGTGCCGTCATTGCTGGCAACTGCGACATCGATATCGACGGCCGCCTGGTCCCACGGCAAAGCCTTAAGCAGCGACACCGCAGTACCGCCAGTCTGTTCCAGAGCACCTCGTTTCAACAGGCCGCGGGCGGTCGCACCCGGTTCCAGCAGGAAGACGTCACCCCCCACGCGGGCCGATAACATATCCGCGAGTCCGGGCATGCGTGCAGCGCGATCAGACAGCTGAATCGCCGGCACCTCATCCGCGCGCAACAACGTCCGAAGCTGGGCGGCGATGCGCTGATACACCGGCGCTGCGGCAGACACCAGTTCGATCGACTCGATCTCGGCCGTGTAACTCGTGCCGCGCGACTCGACGGTCATCGACACGCTGTCGGCGCGCGTGGACGCCGCCAGCCAGTGCGGCAACGCGTCCGCCAGTGACTGTTCCGTCTCGGCCGTATGCAACGGGTCGAAACGCGACTGGTGCACGAAGCAGTCCGAGATTTTGCGGATCCACGCGTCAGACAGTCCGGACAGCCCGGATGCCTCGATAACTTCGGTACGCTCGACGAGCACCTGGCCGTCCTGCGACATCCTCGACAGCGTCGACTTGTGCAGACTGATATCGATATACACCGGCACGGCATCCCTGTACTCGCGACGCGTAGCGGCCACCGCCGCATCGACCAGACCGGCAATCGGGATATTCAGTTCGGACGCGATGCCGAGAAACAGCGACAGCTGCTGGTTGCTCATGTAACCCGGCACGGCGATCAGCAACCGGTCTCCGGCACCGGAGACGGCAGACCAGACCTGCTCGAGGTGGCGACTCACCAGGTCAGCGCTGCTCAGGTTCGGGAATCGGCTGTAGCCTAGCGGCTCGGTGTCCATGCGCTCCCAATAACGGTTGTCGATGCGACGTGGCTTCAGTCGCGCAACGTGCTCCGCGGCATCACCAAGTGAGATGCCGTCGTCATCGAGCAGCGCAAAACCGGGTTGCCGGTAAAGCAGGCGCTCGTCGTTGAGCACCGTGATCGCGCCGTCATTGATGTGTGCTGCGAGAAGACTCATCGGCCAGTCGCTCAATCCGCCTTCATGTGGCGGATCAGCTTGTCGTCCGCGTAAGTCTCGGCGTCGAACACCAGGCGCTCCTGCATCAGCTGGAGCTGGTGCACCAGGAACATCAAAAAGATACTGATCAGCAACGCAATGAACGTCGAGTTGAACGCCACGCCGAGGCTCTGTGTGACACCGGCGATATCGCCCTGCACCGCCTTGTCGGCTTGCGCGAGTGCCTCACCGATACCGCGAACGGTGCCGATAAAGCCGATTGACGGAATGGCCCAGGAGATGTAGCGAATCATCGACAACTCCGATTCCAGCCGATCCGCTTCGGATTCGATCAGTGTGTGCGTGGTGCTGGAGACATCCTGCACATTGCGCGTTGTGCTGAATCGCCGCAGCGCATTCAGCAGCGCACGCGGCAACAGCATCTGCTGCCGATCATCCGGCAGCGCCTGGACCTGGCGGGCGAACTCACGGGTATCTTCCGGCAGTATTCGCATGCCCTCGGCAATCGGGATCAGCTCGACGTCGAGAAGGCGGCGTTCGGTCGACAGCTTCATCACCTTGTAGCCCATGATCGCGAGTGCCCAAAGTGCGAGAATAAAACAGGCCTCCTGCTCCAGGTCCTTGATCAGCACCGAGATGTGCCGTTCGCGCACGTAGTCCGGGTCGGCCGCTGCCGCCGCGTTTTGCTCTTCGATGATCTGCGTGGCGTTCGGTCGAATCACCGACACGTAAAACGCGTGCACGATAATCACAGCGATAATCAGCGCGAACAGCTGGTAGACGAATTCAACCGGAATGTTTTTCTTGTTCATGGCGTTGCTCGTTCAAATATCGGTCGGGAACGGAATGGCCTGGTCAGCGGAAATTTCTTCGGTGGGCACGAAGTCATCATCGTCCCGCGCCTCGAAACCCTGCTCGTCGAGGCCCTCCTCATCAATTTCCTGATTGGGCTCCGTGAGCTCGACCTCGCGCTCTTCCGGCGGCGTGGTTTCAGTGTCGGTCTCCGCAGCGTCGTCCGCTTCCTGTGTTGGACCCTCCTGCGTCGGTACTTCCTGGGCTCCCGCGGCGCCAAGCAACAGCGCGGCTGCGCAGGCGAGTAGAGCACGGTGTCTGATAGGCGGCTTCATCATGGGTGATAACCCTTTCACTGTCTGCGACTTTTCAATTTGTGTGTGTCATTCGGCATTCCGTGCAAGCCGGAAGCCCAGATCGTCACGCGCCTGGCTGCTCGCTTCCCTGGCACTCAGGCGCAACTCGGTTTCGGTTGCATCGCGCCAACTCGAACCGCGGACAACGTAGGCCTGTCCGCGGGTCGGGCCCAGCGGATCTTCAACGGCGGTCGTCTGACCGGGCGTGGGTACCGCGAAATAGTCGTTGGTCCATTCGGCGACGTTGCCGGCCGCGTCGTGGAGTCCCAGCGCATTTGCCGGAAACCGGCCAACCGGTGCGGTGGACGCGAAGCCGTCGTCGTAACGCGGAATCAGCGTATTAACCAGTTCGATGGCCGACTGGTCGGCAAAGTTCCCGCTGCCTGCTCTCGGCGGCCAGCGGTCTCCCCAGCTAAAGCGCGGCGCGCTGCTGCGACCCGCATAGCGCATCGCCCACGCCCACTCGGCTTCCGTCGGCAGGCGATAACCGTTCGGGAACGGCGTGATCGCGACCCACTTGCCAAACTCCTCGCGGTACACCGGCTCCAGCCCTTCCTGGGCACTCAGCCAGTTGGCGTACTGAACCGCCTCCTGCCAGGTCACGTTGGCGACCGGATTGTTGTCACCGGCCATCGAGACATGCACATCGGCTCCCGAATCGTGAGTGGACTTGAAGGCGCGGAATTCACGATTTGTCACTTCGCGCGTGCCGATCAGAAATGGCTGGGTCAGTGTTACCGGCACGATGACTTCATTGGCACGTCTACCGGGATCACTGCGCGAAACGCCAAGACTGAAGCTGCCCGGTTCAACCCGTCGGAACAGCGCGTCCTGGGACGTTTTCACCTCGCGAGCGATTGAGGCCTGTCGGATTGACTCCAGCGAGATCAGTCGCGCGCTGACCGTTTGCGGATAGCCCGGCCGTGGTGTGACCGTGCGCTCCCAGCTCTGGTAACCGTCGCGACGGACCTCGATGGTCTGCGGGGCCGAGCTGAGCGACAGTGTGCGCGTGCCACTGCCGCGCGATCGTCCGTTAACGTAGATGGTTGCGTCCGCCGGTGACACGTTGATTGTGACTTCACCAACGGTCGCCGACATGTCGACTGTTATCGCTTCGCTGGCGGCCGGTGCGAGGCGAACCTGGCGACTCGCAGAGCTGTAGCCGGCCCGACTCAGGCCGATGTTGTAGTCGATGTCCGGCAACAGGTCGAGGGTGATCGGCGACTGGCCGCGGTAGCGACCGTTCACCGTGACGTTGGCGCCGCGCGGTATCGACTCAACGCGCAGCCGGGCGTCGGCGGGCTGCAGTCGAATCAGTGGCAGCGACTGGTCAACATCGGCCACCGCAACCACGGTGCCGTCCCATGCGCGAAAGCCCTCGGCAACGACACTGATCTGGTGCGAGCCCTCAAGCAGTTCAACGCTGACCGGCGTCTGGCCGACCAGTTGGTCACCATCAAACACGTTGGCGCCGCTCGGCTCGGAGGTGATATTGACGTCGGCCCAGCGCGGCACCAGCTGTGCATTCAGGACCCGCAGTTTGCCGAGCCCTTCCATCGTTATGATGTCCGAATACGGCAGAAACCGTTCACCCTCGACGACAACGCTGTGTTCGCCCGGCTGCAGTTCGACGGGCCCCAGCGGCGCCGGCCCGACCGTGGCTGCATTGACCGTCACTGTCACGCCGTCGGTGTAATTGGTGTTGACAATCAACTGACCCGGCAGCGGCCGGAGTTCGAGTTCGACGGTGTCTGCCGACTCGTCGCCGACATTGAAACTCTGAGTTAGCTCGTAATATCCCGCCTTCGTCACGGTGACGTTGTAGACACCGGGTCGCATCAGCAGGCGATCGCCAAGCGGCAACTTGAACCAGCCGCCGGTGACCTGCAGTTCGTCCGCCGGGCCCGGGTCAACGCTGAACTGGATGGACTTGGACGTGAACAACAGGAAAGACGCAGTAATCAGGAACAGCAGGGCCGCAGCAATAAGCCCCCGTACGGGAACCCGACTGTCGTTGGTCGCCGTCGGCGGCGCATTCTCAGACGCACGTTGAAACGCCTGCGGCGCGATCGCTTCCTCTTCGTTCGCCTCGACAAATTCCGGTGCCTGGGTCACGTAGGCGCTGTCTTCGAGGCGCACATCAAGCGCAAGCTGCTCGCCGGCCGCGAGCCTTATTTCACTGCCGAAGTAGTTCAGGACATCGCCGTCCGAGAGCCGGGAGCTGCTCACCAGCGGCTGACCGTTTAACAACATGGCGTCATTGCGCCCGAGGGGCTGGACGAACGGGGAGCCGTCCAGCAGATCGAGCTGGATGACCGGACTGCCGCCAGGTCCAGGCAGGCGAATGTCGCTGTCGGACGTGGTGCCAATTCGCAATGGCAAGTCGCTTGCGTCGAGTCGGCGCTCGCCCTGCAGGTCACGAATCAGGAGATGGTCGAAGGTCAAATCGGTTCCTCACAGCGAACGATGACGGGTTGCATATCAATCTCCGGCGCGACGCGAAACTCCACTCGCACATCGCGAAAACCGGCGCGGTTGCCTACCGCCACATACGTTCCCGGTTTCAGTTCGAGCTGACGCGATGCGAAGGTACCGAGTCTACCAACTTTGAATACCGAGACGTTGGTGGCGTTGTCCGATACGAGCTGTACCGTCAGCGGTGTTGAAGCCCGTCTCAGCAAGCGCGACAACTCGTCTCGCTGCGCGGTGAGCCGCGGTCCCATGTCGGTGATGCGGGTCATGCCGATCAGCGTCTGCGTCGCCTGTTGCATCCGACCCGGGCTGACCAGGCTGTCCGGGTCCTCGATGTAGCCGTCGATGGTCTCGAACAGCGACACCATCGATCGGGACTGCGCGAGACCGTCCTGGGCAAAACTCAGGTTGCCATCGAGCTCGAGGATCTCCTCGTAGGTTTCGATCGCCATCTCCCACTGCTCGCTTTGCTTTTGCTCGATAGCCTGCTGCTCCAGTGCACGAATCGACTGCAGGCGCAGCGCCTGGTCGACCTGCTGCAAGCCATCGGCGGGTTCCGGGGCACCCGGGCGAATCTCGGCAGCGCGTCGAAAAGCGGCCCGCGCACTCAGGTAGTCCTGCTCCGCAAGCGCGGCGATGCCCTCGGACATTCGCGATTCGAAGGAAAACTGTCGAATACTGGCCTCGATGCGTGCCAGACCCTCGGTGGCCGGTTGCCACGCCGGGTCCAGTTCGACGGCGCTGGCAAAACTCTGCCGGGCGGCCTCCAGTTCGAGTTCGCGCTCGTAGGCGATGCCCTGGTCGATCAGGTCGAGCACCGCATCCAGGTTTCTCGCCCGCGCCAGTCCGTCAACCGCGAGACTGCTGTTCGGCGTCACCGCAACGGCCAGCTCGAAGGCCTCAATTGCGTCCGGCGCATTCGCAGCGTCGATAGCGTCCTGGCCGTCCTGCAGGGCCTGTTCAAACACCTCGTCGGCCTGCGCCAGCAACGGATCCAGCAATTCGATGGCCTCCCGGTAGTTGCTTATGGCGTTCGCGTAGTTGCGGTCCAGGTAGGCCTCGTCGCCGGCGGCATAAACCGCGCGCGCCTGCTGGTAGGGCAAGCCACCCCAGCGTGGCGCAGCTCGCGCGTCCAGCGTTTCGATCTTGGCGAGCAGTTCACCCAGCACACGCTCGGTCTCCTGTCGCCCGATGACCCGAGCGTCACGCTCCGGTGGTTGCCGGGTTTCGACAACCGGCTCGGGCTCGGACTCAGGCGCTTTTGCCTCCGTCACCGGCTTCTCATCTGCCGGTTGCTCCACCGTACGGGGAAGCAGGAACAGCACGGACAACAGCAGCCCCAGCAAAACCACAAAGGCTCCGACGACCAGCGGCAATTGCAGACCGTCTCTACGGACCGCCGTTGGCGAGGCTTGCGTGGCCGTCTCGGTGGTCCGCGTCGGCGCGATACTGGTCACATCAACGCGCGTAGTGCGCGCTTTTCCGACCAGGGATCGCGGTGCCGTACCTTTGTTAAAACCGGCTTCCGCGAGGCGCTCGACGACGTCCTCGGCAGCAGGTCGATCGTCAGAGGATTTCGACAACATGGCGGCCAGCAACGTCGCCACGCCGGGCGGTATTGTCTCACCGCTTGCGGCAACGGCCTCGTCGGGCACCCGGCTTCGGATGTCGTCAGCGACGTGGGAGGCAG
>JBCCNM010000056.1:0-19010 GCA_039025835.1 Pseudomonadota bacterium
GCCGGGTAGCCGAGCGCTACGCGCACCGCCTCTATGTCGCGCACGGCAACGCTGGTCGTGAAGTAACGCGGGTCGTGCGGTAGCTGGTCGAGGCACTCCCCGGTCAGTGCCAGCACGTCTTCGTCGGACACGGTGGACACGTCAAGATCCGTGTCGACCGGGCAGGTCATCGGCGACGAGTCGCCGGTGCCGCGCTGGTCGATCAGCAAGATGTCGCGTGTTCGCCGCAGCGGCTCAAAGGCGCGACGTTGCGTGGCGTACATCTGGATTGTCGACTGTCCGGGCCCGCCGGCAATCGGTAATACCGGGTCCGGCATCGGGTCGAGGTCGAGGGCCGGGACAACCGCGATCTTCAGCGTGATTGTGGTTCCGTCGGGCGCGTCCGGGTTTTCCGGTCGCGTCAGCGTGGCGCAGCGCGCATTGATCCCCTGGAAAGCGGGACCGGCCGAGATACGGCAGTCCTCAAGCTCCAGCGACGCTTCCTGCGCCAAGGCCAGCGCGGGGACGAGTAGCAAAACAGCAATCCAGCGAATCATAGGTATCCAGCCCTAGTTGCAAGCGGCCGCTATCTTCCCGGTGCGGACTATTTAAGTAAAGCGCTGTGGCGGCGGCTTTCGGCTCGGACTACAATGCCGCCCCGTCGAAATTGGCGATTTTTTAACCACCCGGGACGCGTCACAATGCGCTATGACGTCATCATCATCGGCGGCGGTCACGCCGGCACGGAGGCCTCGTTGGCCGCCGCGCGGACTGGTGCCCGGACGTTGTTGCTGACCCATCGCATCGACACGCTGGGTCAGATGAGCTGCAACCCGGCCATCGGCGGCATCGGCAAGGGTCATCTGACCCGTGAGATCGATGCGCTGGGCGGGGCGATGGCTGAGGCCATTGACGAGGCCGGCATCCAGTTCCGCACGCTGAACGCCAGCAAAGGTCCCGCGGTGCGTGCCACGCGCGCACAGGCGGACCGGGCGCTGTACCGGGACGCGATCCGCGGCCGTTTGCAAAACTGCCCCGGCCTGACGATTGTTGAAGCGTCCGTCGACGACCTGCTGATCGACGGCGATCGAATCCGCGGTGCGCAGACGTCAGACGGCCAACGTTATGAGGCGACCACGGTCGTGCTGACCACCGGCACGTTTCTAGGCGGGCGCATCCTCGTCGGCCGGGACGAAACCCCGGGCGGTCGTGTTGGCGATGCGCCGTCGATCGCCCTGGCAGAGCGCCTGCGCGCCCTGCCGTTCCGGGTGGCGCGTCTGAAAACCGGCACGCCGCCGCGGCTCGACATTCGCTCGCTGGACCTGTCCGTCATGACCGAGCAGCCGGGCGATACGCCGACACCGGTGTTCTCGTTCATGGGCCGTCGCGAGCAGCATCCGGCGCAGCTCAGCTGCTACATCACACACACCCGCGAACAGACGCACGACATCATTCGCTCGGCGCTGGATCAGTCAGCGATGTTTTCAGGGCTGATCGAGGGTGTCGGGCCGCGCTACTGTCCGTCTATCGAGGACAAGGTCGTGCGCTTTGCGGATCGAAGCAGCCACCAGATTTTTGTCGAGCCCGAGGGCCTGTCCACCCACGTGGTCTACCCGAACGGTATTTCGACGAGCCTGCCGGCCGACGTCCAGGCCGACTTCGTGCATTCGATTCCCGGCTTTGAGGACGCCGTGATCACCCAGCCGGGCTATGCGATCGAATACGATTACTTCGATCCGCGCGATCTGAAGGGCACGCTGGAAACCCGCTTTGTAAAGGGCCTGTTTTTCGCCGGCCAGATCAACGGCACGACCGGCTACGAAGAGGCGGGCGCGCAGGGCCTGATCGCCGGGCTGAATGCAGCGCGCCAGGCCCGTGACGAGGCCGGCTGGTTCCCGACTCGTCAGCAGGCCTACATCGGCGTCCTGATCGATGACCTGATCACCCGCGGCGTCAGCGAGCCCTATCGCATGTTCACCAGTCGAGCCGAGTACCGACTGACGTTGCGCGAAGACAATGCCGATGCCCGGCTGACGCCGATCGGCCGGGAGCTGCGGCTGGTCAGTGATACGCGCTGGGCGCGTTTCACCGACAAACAGCAGCGCGCGGCGCGCGAGCAGGCGCGCCTAGATAGCCTTCTCGTTCGCCCTTCGGACCTTGACGACAGCGCGCCGTTCGAGTTGAAACGCGAGGCCCGTGCGGCGGAGTTGCTGCGCCGGCCGGATATCGATCACGCGCTGCTGACAGGGCTCGACGCTGTGGGCCCGGGCGACAACCTCGACGGCGTTGACGACGAGCTGCGCGAGCAGATCGTGCTCGACATAGACGTCGCGGCCCGTTACCACGGCTATATTGAGCGCCAGGCTCGCGAAATCGAAAAGCAGGACAAGCAGGAAACCCTGCGCCTGCCTGAGGACATCGATTACGCGGCGGTCGACGGCCTGTCCACCGAGGCGCGCCAAAAGCTGCAGGCTGCAAGGCCGCTCACTGTGGGCCAGGCGTCCCGATTAGAAGGAATGACACCGTCTGCGGTATCGTTGCTGCTGGTACATATTAAAAAACGCGGTCTGCAGCAGACCGCCTGAACGACGATAACGATAACGCCGCAAACGGGCGAGAGTCGCCGCCCGGCCAGAGCCGCCTATGAAACTCAATCGATACTTCCTGGCAGCGCCTTTCGCACTGCTGGTTCTCGTCCTTGCCCTGTCGAGCTGTGAACAGCGAGACGCCGCTGAGGAAACCCCGTCCTTCCTGAATCGTGCACTGAACAGTGACCCGGATTCGCTGGATCCGCAGCGCGCCCGCTCCACGCAGTCGGCAGACGTGATTCGTGACCTGGGTGAAGGCCTGCTGGGCTACGCGGCTGACGGCGAGTTGGTGGCAGCCAGCGCGGAGAGCTGGACCGTGTCAGAGGACGGGCTGCTGTACACCTTCACACTGCGTGACGGTCTTCGCTGGTCCAACGGTGAGCCGGTAACCGCCGAACACTTCGTGTTCGCTCTGCGCCGTTTGGTGAACCCGGAAACGGCGGCGTTCTACGCCGAGCAGATCAGTGTGGTGGTTAACGCCGCCGCGATCACCGCGGGAGACATGCCGGTGGAGTCGCTCGGGGCGGAAGCGCTGGACGCACGCACCCTGCAACTTCGTGTTGAGCAACCTACGCCGGTGTTTCTGTATCTGCTCACGCATCCGAGCACCTTTCCGGTCAACCCCGAGGTGCTGCAGCAACACGGTGACGACTTCACCGATCCGGAAAACTACGTCAGCAACGGCGCCTACCGGCTCGAAAGCCGCGAGATCGGCTCTGTCATTACCTTGACGCGCAACAAGTATTACTGGAACGCTGCCAACGTCGCAATCGAACGCGTGCGCCATCACGTGGTGGCCGATGAGATGAGCGAGATTAACCGCTACCGCGCGGGAGAGCTCGACATGACGTCGACGGTACCGACGGCGTATTTCGAACAGGCAAAGATCGACTTTCCCGATGAGCTGCGCGTCGCACCGACACTCGCTGTGTACTACTACGGCTTCAACATGACGCAGCCGCCGTTTACTGACAATCCGGCGTTGCGACAGGCCCTGTCCATGGCTGTGGATCGCGACCAGCTTGTCAACAAGGTCACCGCGCGCGGTGAGTTGCCGGCGTACAGCTGGGTGCCGCCTGGCGTCGACAACTACACGCCGCCGGAGTTTGCCTACTCAAATCTGACCCAGGAAGAGCGCAACGAGATGGCGCAGTCGCTGTACCGACAGGCGGGTTACAGCGAAAGCAATCCGCTGAGGGTTGAATTGCGCTACAACACGTCCGATGTGCACCGGCGCATCGCGACCGCGGTCACGGCCATGTGGTCGGATGTTCTCGGTGTCGAGACGCAGCTCATCGGCGAGGAGTTTCGCGTGTTGCTGCAGAACATTCGCGAGGGCGAGATCACGCAGGTGTTCCGGTCGAGCTGGACCGGCGACTATACCGACGCGGTGACCTTCCTCGGCATCATGGCGCCAGGCGCCACGTGGAACCTGACCGGCTATGACAGTGAGGAATACGGCGAGCTGATCGCGCAGGCGGCAGCGCAGACGGACATGCAGGCGCGCCGGCTGTACCTGGAGGAAGCGGAGCGCGTTCTGCTGCGCGATCACTCGGTCGTACCGCTGTACTTCTATGTCTCCAAGCAGCTCGTCAGTCCGCGCGTCCTGGGGCGGGAAGACAACCCGCTGAATTACCATTACTCTCAATACCTGAGCCTCGTCGACACTGAGGAATAAGGTGCTGCGATACACGCTGGGGAGACTGCTCGGCGCGATACCCACCGTCCTGCTGGTCATCGCGTTGTCATTCGTCCTGGTGCGTGCGGCGCCGGGCGGGCCGTTCGACGCCGAACGCGCGGTCTCGGACGTCGTCGAGAAAAACCTTCGGGCTCATTTCAATCTCGATGCAGCGCTGCACGTGCAGTTTGTCGACTACCTCGGCAACGTGCTGCAAGGTGATTTCGGGCCGTCGTTTCGTTACGCGGACCAGACCGTGTCGGAGCTGATCGCCGGCTCCTTTCCCACCACGCTGCTGATCGGCGGAATGTCGCTGTTGCTGGCACTGTTGATCGGCGTGTCTGCCGGCATAACTGCGGCACTCAGGCCAAACACGCTGACCGACCGGCTGGTTATGACACTGGCGATGAGTGGTATCTCGATTCCGGTGTTTGTTATAGCGCCGGTTCTCGTGCTGGTATTCGCGGTGAAGCTGAACTGGTTCCCGGCCGGGTGGAGCTCCACCAGTGACGCCAGTCGCCTTGTCCTGCCGATCGTGTCACTGGCGCTGCCGCAGATCGCCTACTTTGCCCGTCTGTCGCGGGCGAGCCTGATTGACGTGCTGAACAGCGACTTTATTCGCACCGCGCGCGCACAGGGTTTGAGTCGTGCGTCGATCATTCGCCACCATGCGCTGAAGCCCGCGATGCTGCCGATTGTGTCCTACCTCGGGCCAGCCGTCGCCACGGTGCTGGCCGGCTCGGTTGTGGTCGAGGAGATTTTCAGTGTGCCTGGCGTAGGCCAGTACTTTATTCGCGGCGCCCTGAATCGCGACTACACGCTGGTGCTTGGCATCGTCATTTTTTATGCCGTGTTGATCATCGTGGCGAACCTGATCGTCGATCTTGTATATCGCTGGCTGGACCCACGGATCCGGCAACACTGAGTATGCCCCTTGCTGCTTACTTACAGCACCGTACGGTCCGCTTCAGTGTCGGCCTGCTGTTCGTGATCAGTGTGGCCGCCATGGTGGGTCCATGGATCAGCCCGCATGATTACACCGCGACCAATTTCGATGCGCTGAAGCTGCCGCCGTCGTGGCAGCACTGGTTTGGCACCGACGACCTCGGCCGAGACCTGTTTGTGCGCACCATGATGGGAATTCGTGTGACCTTGATCGTCGCGATCGTGGCCAGTGTTGTGAGTCTCGTGATCGGTGTGCTGTATGGTGCGATCGCCGGCATGCTCGGCGGTCGCGTCGACGCGGTCATGATGCGCATCGTCGATGCGCTGTTTGCTTTGCCTTACCTGTTTTTTGTGATCCTGCTGGTCGTGGTGTTCGACAACAACATCTACCTGCTGTTTCTCGCGATCGGTGTCGTCAACTGGCTGGACATGGCGCGCATCGTGCGAGGCCAGACGCTGAGTCTTCGTGAACGCGAGTACGTCGACGCGGCGCGTCTCGCCGGCGTCCGGCTTCCGGGCCTGGTGCTCCGCCATATCGCACCCAATCTGATCGGCGTGGTCGTGGTCTACATCACGCTGTCGATACCACAGATTATCCTGATGGAGTCGTTTCTGAGTTTTCTCGGTCTCGGCATCCGTGAACCGCAGACCTCGCTGGGGGCGTTGGTGGATATTGGTGTTCGGCAGATCGAGACGGCGAGCTGGATCCTGCTGATTCCGGCGTCTGCGCTCGCGCTCATCCTGTTGTGCTTCAATTTTCTCGGTGACGGTCTGCGAGACGTATTGGATTCGAGGTCGCGCGACACATGAGTCTGCTCGAGGTTTCCGATCTTTGCATTCGTTACGGCGAGACCACCGTGGTCGACGGGCTGTCCTTCAGCCTCGATGCCGGCGAGTCGCTCGGCCTGGTCGGCGAGTCCGGGGCCGGCAAATCCCAGGCGGCACTCGCGATCATGGGCTTACTGCACCCGACGGCGCAGGTAGAGGGCGCCGTCCAACTCCACGGTCAGTCGCTGCTGGCACTGGATGAGCGGTCGCTGAACCGGCTGCGTGCCACGCGGGTGGCGATGGTTTTCCAGGATGCGTCGCAGGCGCTGAATCCGTACCTGCGGGTCGGTGACCAGTTGTCGCGTATCCTGATCGAACACGGAATCGCTGCTGCGGCAGAAGCCCGGCAGCGGGTGCTGGCGATGCTCGAGCGGGTACGTCTGCCGGAGCCGGAGCGACACTATCGGGCGTATCCTCACGAGCTCTCCGGCGGCATGCGCCAGCGCGCGATGATCGCCGCGGCACTGGTCACCGAGCCGGACCTTCTGATCGCCGATGAGCCGACCACGGCCCTCGATGTCACCGTGCAGGCGCAGATTCTCGAGCTGCTCGACGAACTGCGCAACAACACGGCTTTGCTGCTGATCACTCACGACCTGAGCATCGTCGCGGGATACTGTGACCGACTGCTTGTGATGTCGAACGGTCGCAAGGTGGAAGACGGCGAAACCCGAGCCGTGTTTGCGTCACCGACAGACGCACACACAAGGCACCTGGTGGATGCGGCGCCGCGTCTCGGTGCGCTGCGGTCACCCCTTGCGCTGCGGACGGAGTCGGTTCTCAAGGTCGCTGGGCTCGAGGTGCGCTACGCCGACGTCACCGCGGTTCGCTCGGCCGACCTCGAGCTGCGTCAGGGTGAAACGCTCGCCATTGTCGGTGAGTCCGGCTCGGGCAAGTCCAGCCTGGTTCGCGCCGTGCTCGGATTGGTACCGGCCGGTGCCGGTCGTATCGAATTCCTCGGTCAAGCTCTGGGCGCGTCGATCGCCGATCGTCGCGGCATGACCCTCGTCTTCCAGGACCCGGTCGCTTCGCTGAACCCGCAAATGCGTGTCAGCGACATCATCGCAGAGCCGCTGCGCGTGAGCGGCGAGTCGCGCATCGCCGAAAGGGTCGGCGCCATGCTCGAGCGTGTCGGTCTGGACGTGTCGTACCGGGATCGATACGCGCATCAGTTATCCGGCGGACAGGCGCAGCGCGTTGCCATTGCAAGAGCGGTGATCACGGCGCCTTCCGTGCTGGTCTGTGATGAAGCGGTGGCGTCGCTCGATGCGCATATACGCCAGCAAATTCTCGCCTTGCTGTCGTCACTGCAGCGCGAAACCGGACTGTCGATCGTGTTTATTTCGCACGATCTCGCCACGGTTGAGGGGATCAGCCATCGCGTGATCGTGATGCATGAAGGGCAGGTCGTCGAGGCGGCCGATGCGCGAGAGCTGTTTGCCCGGCCCGCACATCGGTACACGCGTGCCCTGCTCGATGCCGTGCCGGAGCCGCCGCCCGGGGCGGCAGACCTGGCCCGGTAGCTCTCACCACCGAACCGGGCTGCGCGATTTCAGGTCGGACTAGCTGCCCGGGTCGGCAGGCAGTGCAAACGGCAGCGGGAATGGCGCACCGTTGACCGTGACCAGGCCTTTCTCGTACTGCGCGGCCATTTCGTAGTTGTCACCGTTGCGCTGCAGGATGCCACTGGCGATCGCGGCGTTCACCTGCGGATTCATGGCGATCGCCATGTCCATCAGCGTAGCCGGCACGGACACGTTGGCGTCCGCCGTCATTGCCTGCAGAACCGCCGGCCACGTGAATCCCGGCTCCATCGGCGGCACTGTAATGCTCAGCGAGTTGTCGCTGCGGCCGAGATCCATGTCGACATCCAGCTCACTCATGTCAACGACAAAGCCGGTTTCAAAAATCGTCATCAGGTCGTCTTCGACCATCATGTACATCGCGTCCGGCGGCAGCGAATCATCGACCGCCGACAGGGTCTCGCTGAGGCTTTCAAGCGCGACCCCGTCAAAGCCGTTCATAGCGAGCTGCATGACGAATTTCACGTCACCGACCATCGGCGCTTCGGCGAAGTCCATCGACATCGAGAGGTCAACGTCCATCAGCTCGTCCCGGGCGACAGAGGTGCCGGAAAAGTCGAGCGGACCGAAAGAAAACAGGTCGACCCCAGCTTCTTGCGCCTCGATGCTCTCGAAGCGAAAGTCTGTTGTACCGATGTAGAAGCCGGCGGCGCTGGGCTCCTGGTCAGCTGAAATCGTAATCTTGCCGACCGTCATTTCCGAGTCACTGCCGTCGATCTCTGTGACGACCAGCCCGTCGCTGTCGATATTCACGATGACGCGGCCGCTGGACGGCGACGCGCTGACCTCGACAAGCCCGGCGGCCCAGTCGATGCGGCTTTCACCAATGTCTGCGGTGCCGGCTTCGAGTGCGTACACCGAGTCAACCTGCCCACCGAATCCGATCTGGCTGACGACCGTGCCGGGTAGCGTGTACTCGTTATCCCTGGTGTCCAGGGTAATGGTCGAAAAGGCGCTGCCGAGGCCAGGCTTCAGTGTGCTGAGCGGCAGTACGCCATGGTCCAGTTTCGTTTCGATCACCAGCGCGGGCAGGGCGTCGCTTTCGAGTAATTCAGTCAGATCGAGCAGTGCCGCCTGCAGCTGGCCGTCGCTGACGCCGAGTCGGTAGCGAATCGTCGACGAAAACCAGCCTTTCTCATACGACTCTACGGTGACATCCACCTCACCCTCACCGGCCTGACCGGCCACCCAGCCGAGGTTGTCTTGTACGGCGTCTTCGGCGACGCTGCCGATCACAGCCGGCGAGCCAAGGATGATGACGAGCAGCACGGCGAGTGCAATCAGGAGCTTTTTCATTCTGTGCGTATCCAAACCATGAGATCGCGGGATGCTAGCACGCGCACGGCTCGGGCTCTGCAAAAACGCTTTCGAATCAATAAATTTTGCATTCGGTCGCTAGTAATTGGGGTCAAGTCTCTCTAACATTTGCAATAGATCCGGGGGGATGGCCCGGCTTTCTGACATTTTCCAACGGTTTCAACATGAGAAAAGCAGCACTGCTTGCGATGCTTGTATTGCTTGCGCACGGCGCAAACGCCGATGGCGACGCCGAGCGCGGTGAGGATCTGGCCTACACGTGCCTGGGGTGTCACGGTATTGAAGGCTATCGGAACGCCTACCCGTCATATCGAGTGCCCAAGCTGGGCGGGCAGACAGCCGGTTATATCGTTGCGGCGTTCCGAGGCTACAAAAACGGTGAACGCGAGCACTCGACGATGCACGCGCAGGCCGTTTCCGTACCCGACCAGGACCTGCTGGATATCGCGGCCTACATCGAGACGCTGGGCGCCGAGACCGTGCAGGCCGGTGGCGCAGACAACGTCCCGTCACTCGATATTGCAGCGACCTGCGTGGCCTGTCACGGGGAAAACGGTATCACCAAACTGCCGAACCATCCTTCACTCGCCGGCCAGCATGAGGACTACCTCAAGCACGCGTTAAAGGGCTATCGCGACGGTGAGCGCAAGAACCTCATCATGATGCCGATGGCGGCCAACCTGAGCGACGATCAGATCGCGGTGCTTGCCGAGTATTACGCGTCCATGCCGGGTCTGGAAACCACCAAAAAGCAAGACTAAGCGGCAGCCGCGCAAACCGTGAACGCGGCGCCCTCCATTCTTGAGCTCGAGCACGGCATCTGTGCCGTGGATACCGAGTATGTTCGTCCGCACATGGACGCCAGCCACCTGATTGTCGAGGATGGCCGCGCGGCGTTTGTGGACACCGGCACCAACCACAGCGTGCCGGCCCTGCTCGAGTCGCTGGCGATCAAAAATCTCGATCCCGGTGACGTCGACTACGTCTTTCTGACCCACATTCATCTCGACCACGCCGGCGGTGCTGGTCTGCTGATGCAGCAGCTGCCAAACGCCAGTTGCGTGGTTCATCCGCTCGGTGCGCCGCACATGGCAGAGCCGTCGAAGTTGATAGCGGGCACCGAGGCCGTGTACGGCGTCGAACTCGCGCACGCCATGTACGGTGATATCCAGCCGATCGACGCCGAGCGGATCATCGCAACAGCGGATGACCAGTCCTTTTCCTTGAACGGTCGTCCGCTGTTTGCGTTTTACACCGAGGGGCATGCACGGCATCACTACTGCCTCGATGATGCGCGCTCGGCCGGCGTGTTTACCGGCGACAGCTTCGGCCTGTCCTACCGTGAGCTCGATACTGCGGCCGGGCCGTTTGTGATGGCCACCACGACACCGACGCATTTCGATCCGGTTGAGGCACACAAGAGTATCGACCGGATCATGGCCTGTGAGCCGAAACGACTATTCCTTACTCACTACAGCGAGGTTGGCGACCTGGACCGGCTGGCGGCCGATATGCATGCCGATATCGACGCCTGTGCCGGCATCGCTGATCGCCTCGTTGATACCGACGACCGCACGGCCGCCATCGAGGCTGCGTTGTTTGATCACCTCGCCGATCGCATCGAGGCACACGGCTTCGACGGAGACCGGCAGGCGATCCGGGACATCGTCGGCATGGACGCGAAACTCAATGCGCAGGGCCTCGACATCTGGTTGAAGCGAAAAAGCCGCTAGACTCTTCGCTAAGATCCTGCCAGGTACGTGGACGCCATGACGACCTTTCGAGCATTTCGTATCGACCGCGAGGACGAGCGCATCGTCGCCGGTTTCCAGACGCTGACCCTCGACGACCTGACTGCGGGCGACGTCGTCGTCCGCGTCACGCACTCCAGTATCAACTACAAGGATGCGCTGGCGGCGACCGGTAAGGGTGCCATCCTGCGACAGTACCCGCTGAATGGTGGCATCGACATGGCCGGCATCGTCGTCGAGTCCGCGGACGACCGCTTCGCGCCCGGTGACCGTGTACTCGCTACCGGCAACGGTTTGTCGGAGACGATTGACGGCGGTTATTCCGAGACTTTTCGATCCCCGGGCGACACCCTCGTGCCGGTGCCGGAGGCGCTCAGCAACGTGCAGGCGATGCAGCTCGGCACGGCTGGATTCACCGCCGCACTGGCCGTGCATCGCATGGAGCAAAACGGCCAGGAGCCGATGCAGGGACCGGTGGTCGTGACCGGCGCTACCGGCGGGGTCGGCAGCCTCGCCGTCGACATGCTCGCCAGTCGCGGCTACGAGGTGGCGGCGGTCACCGGCAAGGTCGACAGCAGCGACTACCTGAAAGCACTCGGCGCCACGACCGTCCTGGACCGCGACGAGATCGACCTGGGCAAGCGCCCACTGGAAAAAGCGACCTGGGCCGGCGCCATCGACAACCTGGGCGGCGACACGCTGGCCTGGTTGACCCGGACGATGCGCTACGGCGGCAACATTGCGAGTATCGGGCTCGCACAGAGTCACGAACTGCACACCACCGTCATGCCGTTTATCCTGCGCGCCGTCTGCCTGCTGGGCATCAACTCGGTGGACACCCCCAGCGACCTGCGACAGGCGGTTTGGCGGCGGATCGCCTCCGACCTGCGGCCGCAAAACCTCGACCGTATCGGTCACCGAACCGTCGAATTCGACGATCTGCCGGGCTGTTTCGACGCCTATCTCGAGGGTCAGGTGATCGGCCGGGTGATTGTCCGGATCGGTGACGGTTGACGTCGCTGACACCGGAATAGTTTTACAAATGCTCTATTTGGGAATGGGCCTTTCGCTGGTTTAAACTCCCCGCCCCGCCTTTTTAATCTGGATTAAAAAACGTCCGGCGACCCTGCCGAGACGGTCAAAAGGCGCGGAGGGAGAGGAGCTAGCTATGAGCCAGGGTGCCGTTTTTCGGGCCGCCGTCGACGCCGAGCGCCCGCTGCAGATCGTCGGAACCATCAATGCATTTACCGCGCTGCTCGCCGAGCAGGCCGGGTTTCGTGCCATTTACCTGTCCGGCGCCGGTGTGGCCAACGCGTCATTCGGTTTGCCGGACCTCGCGATGACAACCCTGAACGATGTCTGTGAAGACATTCGCCGGATCACTTCGGCCACCGAACTGCCGCTGCTGGTCGACGCTGACACCGGCTGGGGCAGCGCGTTCATGATCGGCCGCACAATTCGCGAGATGACGCGGGCCGGTGCAGCCGCCTGCCACCTTGAGGATCAGGTTGCGGTGAAACGCTGTGGACATCGTCCGGGCAAGGCGCTGGTGGATACCGCGGAAATGTGCGACCGCCTGAAAGCCGCAGCCGACGGTCGGGATGACGATCAGTTCGTGATCATGGCGCGGACGGATGCGCATGCCGTCGAGGGCCAGCAGGCCGCACTTGACCGGGCCGCCGCGTATGTCGAAGCAGGCGCCGACATGATATTTGCCGAGGCGCTGACCACGGTGGATGAGTACCGACAATTCACAAGCACGATCAACGTGCCGGTGCTGGCGAACCTGACCGAGTTCGGCAAGACACCGCTGTTTCACGTCGATGAGCTCGCCGATGCCGGTGTTGCCATGACGCTGTATCCGCTGAGTGCGTTTCGCGCAATGTCGAAAGCAGCGTTGTCTGTTTACGAGACCATCCGTGCGGACGGCACGCAAACCGCCGCCGTGGAGGCCATGCAGACGCGCATGGAGCTCTACGACGTACTGGGATACCAGTCCTACGAAGACAAGCTCGACGAGTTGTTTGAAGAAAAGGGTCTGCGCACCGGCCCCTGATGGCAAGCAGATCACAACCGGTGGCGGGGCACACCGGGCTGAGAGGAGTACACGCATGAGTGACAAGAAAAAGACCGGCGGTCTCGCAGGGATCACCGCCGGCGAAACCAGTTTGTGCACGGTCGGCAAGGAAGGCGCAGGCCTTACCTACGTCGGCTACGACATCTACGACCTCGCCGAACACGCCACCTTCGAGGAGGTGGCTTTCCTGCTGCTGCGAGGTCGCCTGCCAACGCGCGCCGAGCTCGACGACTTCATTGCCAGGATCAAGGCAAATCGAGGACTACCGGACGCGTTGAAAATCGTGCTGGAAATGATACCGGCCGACGCGCACCCGATGGACGTGCTGCGCACCGGCGTGTCCTTCCTCGGCAACATCGAGCCGGAAGGCGACTTCAGCAAGCAGACCGATACGGCGGACCGACTGTTCGCCTGCCTGCCATCGATGATGATGTACTGGCATCGATTCCACACCGACGGCGTGCGTATCGATACAGAAACCGACGATGACAGCATCGCGGGTCACATTCTGCACATGCTGCACGGCGAAAAACCGCCGGAATTGCACGAGACCTCGCTGAGCACCACGCTGATTCTGTACGCCGAGCACGAGTTCAACGCCTCGACCTTCACGGCGCGCGTCGTCACGGCAACGCTGTCGGATATGCACTCGGCGGTTGCCGGGGCGATCGGTGCCCTGCGAGGCCCGCTGCACGGCGGCGCCAATGAGGCAGCGATGGCTCTGATCAGTCAATTCGACTCACCGGAGTCCGCGACCGCCGGCGTGCTTGAAATGCTGGCCAACAAGGACCTGATCATGGGCTTCGGGCACCGCGTCTACACGACATCGGACCCGCGCAACACCGTCAACAAGAGCATGTCGAAACGGCTGGCCGAGGAAGCGGGCGACACGGTCCTGTACCCGGTGTCCGAGGCCGTCGAAAAGGTCATGTGGGACGAAAAGAAACTGTTCGCCAATGCCGATTTCTACGCGGCGACGGTCTACCACTTCATGGGTGTACCCACCTACCTGTTCACACCGATTTTCGTCTGCTCTCGCATCACCGGCTGGGCCGCGCACATCATGGAGCAGCGCGCCAACAACAAGCTGATCCGGCCGGCTGCGGACTACACCGGGCCTGAACTCCTGCAGTGGGTCGACATCGACCAGCGATAAACCAACCTGCAAGGAAACTCTGAACATGAGTGATATCGGTATTCGCTCCGCCGCACGTCCCGACTGGGATCCGGAGCTCGCAGCGATCGCGGACTATGTCTGCGACGCAGACATAAGCAGCGACCTCGCCTTTGAGACGGCGCACTACTGCCTGATGGACACGCTGGCCTGCGGCTTTCAGGCACTCGACTACCCGGCGTGCACAAAGCTGCTCGGCCCCGTAGTCCCGGGCGCCACGCTGCCCGGTGGCGCGCGCGTGCCCGGTACCAGCTACGAGCTCGAGCCGGTGATGGCAGCGTTCAACATCGGCGCCATGGTTCGCTGGTTGGACTTCAACGACACCTGGCTCGCGGCTGAGTGGGGCCATCCGTCCGACAACCTGGGTGGCATTCTCGCAGTGGCCGATTACCTGTCGCGCCAGGCGCGTGTCGAAGGACGCGATCCGCTGACCATGCGCGAGGTATTGACCGCGATGATCAAGGCGCACGAAATCCAGGGCGTACTCGCGTTGGAAAACAGCTACAACCGCGTCGGCCTCGACCACGTGCTGCTGGTGCGCATCGCCAGCACAGCGGTCGTGACACGTATGCTCGGGGGTGATCGAGAGACTGTGCTGAACGCCATCTCCAACGCGTGGATCGACGGCTGTTCACTGCGCACCTACCGTCACGCGCCGAACACCGGCTCGCGCAAGAGCTGGGCGGCCGGCGACGCGACGTCGCGCGCCGTGCGCCTCGCACTGATCGCAATGACCGGTGAGATGGGTTATCCGTCGGCACTGTCGGCGAAGGCCTGGGGCTACTACGACGTATTGTTCAAGGGCAACGCATTCCGGTTTCAGCGCGACTATGACGCCTACGTCATGGAAAACATCCTGTTCAAGATCTCCTTCCCGGCGGAATTCCACGCGCAGACTGCGGTCGAATGCGCCATGGCGCTGCATGAGCAAGTGAAGGATCGGATCGACGACATCGAGCGGATCGTCATTGAAACGCAGGAGGCGGGTGTCCGCATCATCGACAAGACCGGACCGTTGGATAACCCGGCTGACCGCGACCACTGCCTCCAGTACATGGCCGCGATCCCGCTGATCCACGGACGCCTGACCGCCGCGGACTACGAAGACGAGATCGCGTCAGATCCCCGCGTTGACGCCCTGCGTGAGCGCATGCAGGTGCAGGAAAACGATCAGTTCACGAAGGATTACTTCGACCCCGACAAGCGCTATATTGGCAACGCTATCCAGGTTTTCTTCACCGACGGCAGCAGCACGGACCGCATCGAGATTCATTTCCCGATCGGCCACCGCGAGCGCCGCGAAGAAGGCATCCCGGTATTAAAGAAGAAGTTCGTCGACTCCGTGTCGCCGAAACTCAAGAATGGCCAATGGGAAACACTGAGTGCCCTGTGCGCCGATCGCGATGCGCTCGCTGCCACGGCCGTCGATGACTTCATGGCGCTGCTCGTTGCCTGAGCCTCGCCCCAACGATTAAAGGAACCGCTCTGATGAAACCTGCTCTTTTCGCTTTCACCCTCGTGCTGTGCACTGCGGCACAGGCTGATGTGGTCACGCGCACCGCGAATAACGGCAACCTGGTCATGGACGATGTGCCGGCAATCCCGCAGCAGATCGTCGATGACCTGAATCGCTATCAGAATGTGCGCTCCGCCGGCTTCCGCGGCTTTTCTGCCGACGGCGACAGCGTGTTCATCTCGACCCGATTTGGCGATGTGTCGCAGATTCACCGCGTCGACATGCCGATGGGTGCCCGCCACCAGCTGACCTTTGACGTCGAGCCGATCGGCGGCCTCACCCGTCGCCCGGGTGGTTCAGACATGCTGTTCACGCGCGATGCGGGCGGCTCCGAGTTTGCGCAGATCTTCAGCTTCGATCCTGACAGCGGCGCGCAGACAATGCTGACCGACGGCGAGTCGCGCAACGGCTCGCTGACCTGGGACCGAGAAGGCCGCCGCGTTGCCTACACCAGTACAGCGCGCAACGGCGCATCGAACGACGTCTGGATGATGGACCCGGCAGAGCCTGGCGAGGCCAAAGTGATTCTCGAGTCGCCCGACGGCACGTCATGGTCGGCGGCCGAATTCTCCGCGAGCGGCAGCAAGGTGCTGATTACCAACTACGTGAGCTCTCTCGATGCACGCGTCAATCTGCTGGACCTCGATACCGGTGGCGTCACGCTGCTGGCCGGCGGTGCTGACGGTGAGCAGACCTTTAACGTGCCGTTTGCCTTCGATGACGGCGGCGACGGCTTCTGGTTGATCACCAACCAGGGCGGCGAGTTCCGCCAGCTGGCATGGCAGTCTTTCGACGAGGGTGCCGAGCCGGATATCGTTACGGCTGACATCCCTTGGGACGTCAACGGTGGCGCAATGTCAGACGACCGCAGCCGGGCGGCCTTTACGATAAACGAAGGCGGTCGTTCAGCGGTCTATCTGCTGAACCCGAAAACCCGCGAATTTGCCAAGGTCGACAGCATCCCGGTCGGGCTGGCCGGCGGTCTCGAGTTTTCGCCCGACGGCACAAAGCTCGGCATGACGATCAACACCTCACAGTCGCCAAGTGACACCTTCATCCTCGAGCTGACCGACGATCCGCTGGGCTACGGCGAGCTGACGCGCTGGACCTCGAGTGAGGTCGGCGGCCTCGACACATCGAGCTTTGCGTCCGCCGAGCTCATCGAATACCCGACTTTTGATGAGGTCGATGGTGAACCGCGAATGATTCCGGCCTGGCTGTACAAGCCACAGGGCGCGACCGGCCCGCTGCCGGTGGTTGTCTCGATTCATGGCGGTCCGGAAGGCCAAGCACGGCCGGGCTTTAGCTCGACCTACCAGATGTGGATGGACACGCTCGGCGTTGCCGTGGTGGTTCCGAACGTTCGCGGCTCGGCCGGATACGGCAAGACCTACCTCGGTCTCGACAACGGCTTCAAGCGCGAAGATTCGGTCAAGGATATCGGTGCCCTGCTCGACTGGATCGCGACGCGCGATGATCTCGACACGGATCGCGTCGCCGTGTTCGGCGGCAGCTACGGCGGCTACATGGTGCTGGCGTCGTCGGTCTACTACAGCGATCGTCTGCGAGCAGCCGTCAACATCGTCGGTATTTCGAACTTTGTGACTTTCCTCGAGAACACCCAGGATTACCGTCGTGACCTGCGCCGCGTTGAGTACGGTGACGAGCGCGACCCGGCGATGCGTGCGCATCTGGAAAAGATCAGCCCACTGAACAACGTCGGTGAAATCGACGTGCCGATGTTCGTTGTGCAGGGCGAAAACGATCCGCGCGTGCCGGTGACCGAGGCGATCCAGATCGTTGCGGCCCTGCGCGAGAGTGGCAACCCGGTCTGGTACATGAACGCGCTGAACGAAGGTCACGGCTACCGCAAAAAGGAAAACCGCGACATTTACCAGCAGGCCACCGTGCTGTTCTTCCAGGAAAACCTGATCAACTAGTTGGCCAGTTCGGTACAGAGCGTTTGCGCTGCGCTGGGCCTGGGCGACGGGCCTGGCGCAAAGCTCGAACAGCTGCTCGACGAACTCGAGCGCTGGAATCGCAAGATAAACCTGACCGCGATCCGCGATCGACGGGAGATGGTGACCGCGCATATCGCTGACAGTCTTGTGGCTGAGCCGCTGGTTCAGGGGCCCCGCGTACTCGACGTCGGCACCGGCCCGGGGTTCCCCGGGCTGCCGCTCGCCATCGCGCGGCCCGATTTGTCATTTACCCTTCTCGACAGCAACAACAAGAAAATCCAGTTTGTGCAGCACGCCGCGGGCGTGTTGGGTCTCGACAATGTCGAGGCGGTGTGGGCGAGGACGGAGGACTATGCACCCGGCGACCGTTTTGATAGCGTGACCGCCCGGGCGCTGGCAACGGTGCCCCGCCTGCTCGAGCTTGCGGGCAAGCATGTCGGAGAGGACGGCGTGTTTGTCGCCCTGAAGGGACGCGAGTTCGCAGAAGAAATACAAGCGATAACTGACGAATGGGATTACACGGTAGAGCCCCTGTCGGTGCCGGGCCTTGAGGCCGGTTCACGACACGCTGTGCTGCTCCGCCGTAAGACATAAATGACGCGCATCATTGCCATTGCCAATCAGAAAGGCGGTGTCGGCAAGACGACAACGGCCGTTAACCTGGCTGCATCGCTTGCGGCCACGCAGCGCCGGGTGTTGCTGATCGATCTTGACCCGCAGGGCAACGCGACAATGGGCTGCGGTATCAACAAGCAGGAGCTCGACAATTCGGCTTGCGACGTGCTGCTCGGGGACGCGTCGGCGGCCGACACGATTCTGTCGGCACCGGAAGGCGATTTTGCCGTGCTGCCCGGCAACGATGACCTGACCGTGGCCGAGGTGCAGCTGTTAAACGAGATCGGCCGCGAAATGCGCCTGCGCAATGCACTGAAGCCGGTCATCGGACTCTACGATTTCATCCTCATCGACTGCCCGCCGTCGATCAACATGCTGACCGTCAACGCGCTGACCGCGGCCGACGGTGTGCTGATCCCGATGCAGTGTGAGTATTACGCCCTGGAAGGCTTGAGCGCGCTGCTGGATACGATCGAGCAGGTTCGCGACAGCGTTAATCCGGACCTCGAGGTGTACGGCATCCTGCGCACGATGTTCGATCCGCGCATGAACCTGTCCAACGAGGTATCACTGCAGCTGATCGAGCATTTCGACAAGGCGGTGTTTCGTACCTGCATTCCCCGCAACATCCGCCTGGCGGAGGCGCCCAGCTTCGGCCGCCCGGTGCTGCTCCACGACCGCTCATCGCGCGGCGCGATCGCTTATCTGGCACTCGCCGGCGAAGTGCTGCGGCGTGAAGACGCGAGGCACCAGGCCGAGGCGGTGTAAGGCAACTGACATGAACGCAAAACGAAAACGACTCGGACGCGGCCTCGATGCGCTGCTGTCCAAACCGGTATCCGAAACGGGCGCCGTCACGGGCGGCCGGCCGGAGGTGACGGCGGATGGTGACGGATTGCGCACAATCCCGGTGGACCTGCTGCAGCGCGGCCAGTACCAGCCGCGCGTCGACATGCGCCAGGACTCGTTGCAGGAGCTGGCCGTCTCGATCAAGTCAC